>NZ_JADGMN010000019.1:0-63802 GCF_020662285.1 Clostridioides sp. ES-S-0108-01
ATTATATCTTTCATTTTCAAAACCTCCAAAATTTTTTATATGAATATTATTCCAAATTTACCAATTTTGTATACCAAAAAGACTATAGGTAAATTTGTTTTTACACAAATCTACTTACAGCCCCTTCCAGACTCCATAAAGAAGATTTTTATTAACCTTGAAGCACAAATTATTTTACATTACCGACTAGATAATCACTGGCCTATTCCTGTATTATTTAATAACACCTTTTACAAGCTACGTAACCTTTTGACTCTGCTTCTTCTCTACTCATAGGAATTGCACCTTCCATATTATGCGCAGTAGGCGAAGAATGATATTTATTGGACTTAGAGCTTCCTCCGTTTGCATATACAGTTTCAGAAGTTTGTTGATTTTCTGAATATTTACTTGATTCCTCTATTTTAGGTTTTGGAGCTTCAACTTTTTCTTTTGCTTTCTCAACATATATTCCAAGTGCCTTATCAATTTTTTCTATATCAGAACTTGTATCTATTTTCCTAAGTCTATCTTTAGTTAAATTATACATTTGATATATAGCTTCCTGTTTTTGTTTATATTCTGGATAACTCTTTAATTTACTATCTAAATATCTAGTTATATATAAATAATCCTCTAATTTTTCTTTATTATCTAATTTAGAATTTTTATATTCTTTTATCATATATTCTAAAGTTTCTTTCATAATTTTTTGGCTCGTATTATGATGCAAGTCATCAACAGCAACTATTTGCATAGATAAATCAATTTTATCACTTACATTTTCAAGTTTGCCAAGAAGTTTTTTTGAATTGCTTGCATGATTTAAAACATTTTGCAATGTGATTTCTTTCCAATTTAAATCATCTCTTACTTTCTCTCTCTTAGTTATTTTTTCTTGATTTTTTTTATATAAATTTTTCACTTCATCAACTGTGTTAAATCTTATGCCATTTTTAGAATTCTCTTTTTCCACCCTTTCCTTTTCAGCTTTTTCTTTCTTAGCCAATTCTAAATCTTCTTGTTTTTTCTTTTCTTCTAACTCTTTTTTCTTTTGATTTTCTAATTCATCTTTTAATTCTTGTTTTTCTTTTGTTTCTTTATCTTTTAACTCCTCTTCTTTTCTTTCTCTTTCTTGTTGCTCATTTAATTCAGTACTATAATTAGGGTCTGTTACCATCTTAAACATTTCTCCCCACCATACCCAATTGAATATTGAAAGTATAAATATCAAAACCAAACTTATAGCAATTTTTAATATTTTTAACAATTTATTGCTCTTTTTACTTATGCTTTTTACTAAAAATAGAATAGAAAATAATAATAATGTTAATGGCAATAATAAAATTCCTATAATAATAATTAGTATTTTTTGCCATCTTTTTAATACATTGAACTTCTCAAACATAAATTCCCCTCCAAAACCTTAAATTTACTATTTTTTATTAATATCATACAATACTATTAATCAAATAAAACTTATGTATGATAAATACTTATATTGATTTTTAATAATTCTTTAACTTTCATGGTATATCCCCCTCTTTATACATTTTAATTAAATTATATAGCAAACAAATAAGAAATGTTGTCGAAAACAAAAATTATATATTTTTATCTGAATATAAGCACATAAAATAATTATTACTGGTTTTCTACCTAAAATGCTATTTACTTATACTTTAACTGTTATAAAATATAATTAAGACATATTTTTGAGAGGAGAAATTTTCATGAAAGGTGGAATAAGAAAACGCGGAGAAAAATGGTATTACTACTTTGACTTAGGGACTATTAATGGTAAAAGAAAAAAGATAGAAAGAGTTGGTGGCAAAACTAAAAAAGAAGCTTAAAAAGCTTTAAGAGATGCCCTAAGTGAGTTTGAAAATGAAGGTCAATCGTTTAATGAAATGAGCTTCTCTGGCTTCTTAGACTTTTGGTACAAAGAATATGTTTTATTAAATTGTAAATATGGTACACAAAAAAACTATGAAAAAATTATAAAAAATCATTTAAAACCAGATTTAGGCAAATACAAACTAGTATATAAACTCTAACTTTGTATGTACAAAAGAAATGGGTGAGCATGTAACAACGAATAGTTTAAAATATTTAAGTAGAGTTGTTAATTATGAACTTGGTATAGATTTTAATTTTCATAGTTTAAGACATACACATGCTACGATGTTATTAGAAAATGGCGCTAATATAAAAGATATACAACATAGATTAGGACATGCTAAAATATCAACAACTATGGATACATATTCACATGTAACTAACAACATGAGAAACCAAACAGTAAATATTTTTGAAAGCATTGTAGAGTAAATTTGCCACCGAAAAATAATTACGGTGGCAAATCGGTGGCAAATCTACCTTTATAACATCATACAAACAGCTATAACCCTGTTATTCTCTAATAAGTTTAACTACAGTCTCGCAATGTGGCGTATTAGGGAACATATCCATACACTTAACCATCTTAATCTCATAACCATACCCCTTAAAATCAACCAAATCAACAACCAAAGACTTAGGATTACAAGAAATATAAACAATCTCCTTAGCACCAAATCCACAAATATCCCTAATAGCATCCTTGTGAATGCCTGGTCTAGGAGGGTCAACAATAATCAAATCAGGCTTGTCCTTCAAATCCTTAACAACCTTAGCCACATCTCCAGCAATAAACTCACAATTAGTAAGTCCATTTAACTTAGCATTCTCATTAGCAGCAACAACAGCTTCCTCAACTATCTCAATACCATACACCTTCTTAGCAGCACCAGCCATAACCTGCCCAATAGACCCAGTTCCACTATACAAGTCAAACACAACCTTATCATTGTAATCTCCAATAAAATCCCTAGCAATACTATAAAGAACCTCAGCTCCCTTAGTATTAGTCTGGAAAAATGAGAATGGAGAAATCTTAAACTTAAGCCCTAAAATTTCTTCTTGTATATAATCTCTTCCATATAAAACTCTTAGCTCGTCACATTGAACTGCATCTGCTAAGCCATCATTAATAGTATGAAGTACCCCTACTAACTCAGCTTTTAAATCAATCCCTAAAAGCATATCTTTAAATTCATTCATATCAAAATCTTCTTGAGAAGAAGTTACTATATTAACCATAATCTCGTTAGTATGAATTCCTTTTCTAACTACAAGATGTCTCAAATATCCTTTGTGATTCATTGTTCTATAATAAGGAAGCTTTTTTTCATTAAAAAACTCCACACTAGAAACTAATATTTTTGAGAAGTCTTCATCAACTAACATACAATCCTCAACAGTTTGTATATCTATGTGCTTTCCTTTTTTATGAAGCCCTAATGTTAAAGGTCCATTTTTTACTTCATCTCCAAATGTATATTCCATCTTATTTCTATAATATTTATTTTCTGGACTTCCTTCTATCCCTAAAAACTGAAATCCAAATAGGTCCTGATTTAAAAATAAGTCTATAACTTGTTTTTCTTTTATTTCTAATTGTTTTTCATATGGTACTGACAATAGTGTACATCCTCCACACTCTCTAAAGTGCTTACAAGGCATTTCAGTTTCAAGCGGTGAGTACTCTAATAATTCTATCATCTTAACTTCTGCTTTCTTACTTCTGACCTTTTTAACTCCTGCTCTCACCTTTTGACCACTTATTCCATCCTTCATATGGATAACTCTATCTCCAACTTGGCTTAAAGATGTACCACCAAATTCCATTTTATCTACTTCAAATTCTATAATATCTTTTTTCTTCACAGACATTCCTCCAATTTACTATAGT
This sequence comes from Clostridioides sp. ES-S-0108-01, assembly GCF_020662285.1. NCBI lineage: Bacteria > Bacillati > Bacillota > Clostridia > Peptostreptococcales > Peptostreptococcaceae > Clostridioides > Clostridioides sp. ES-S-0108-01. The sequence continues at coordinate 3,773 of NZ_JADGMN010000019.1, forward strand.
ATCTTTATTATCTTTCTTCAATCAATTTTACTTCTTCATCTGTTAACTCTCTATACTCGCCTAACTCTAAACTTTCATCCAATTTTAAATTACCCATAGACAATCTTTTTAAGTATACTACTTTTTTGCCTACGCTTTCAAACATTCTTTTTACTTGGTGAAATTTACCTTCATGTATTGTAAGCTCTATCTCTGATTCATCATCACTCTTTAATATATTTAGATGAGATGGCATAGTTTTATATCCATCATCAAGCACTACACCTTCTGCAAAAGCTTCTACATCTTCTTCAGTAACTACTCCGCCAATTTTGGCATAATAAGTCTTAGGCACATGCTTCTTAGGAGATAAAACCCTATGAGAAAGTTTCCCATCATTAGTTAAAACTAACAATCCCTCTGTGTCCTTATCTAACCTTCCAACAGGAAATGGCTCAAAAGCTAAGTATGATGAATCAATTAAATCTAATACCGTTGGGTCGTATTTATCTGTAGTTGCTGATATATATCCATCTGGTTTATTCATCATCAAATATATATATTCTCTATATATAACTTCTTCTCCATTAAATAATATCTCATCATTTTCAGTGTCTACTTGAGTTCCTGGATTTAAAACTTCACTTCCATTTACTACTATAGACCCTTGCTTACAATATTTCTTTATTTCACTCCTACTTCCATAACCTAAATTTGAAAGAATTTTATCTATACGTTGCTTTTTAGCCATTAAAAATGCTCTCCATTCTCATAATATTTTTCTTTTTCAAATACTGTAAATGCTAAATCCATACTTTCTACATCTAAATTATTTCTTATACTATCAGTTATTATTCTCGCTACTGTATCTTGCACTTCTTGTCCTCTGTCAAACCAAGCTATCTCAACAAAAGGATATACATCTGCTATTTTACCATCTCTTATTGCAACTGACTTTATACATTCTATTTCAAAGTAGTCTCTTGGACATTTTACAGCTTCAACTAAATCATCTATCATTTTTTCACTTATTTTACATATATCATCCTCATTAATTCCTCTTATTTTTATCTGTGGCATAGTCTATCTGCTACTCAAAATATGGTCAAATATATCCATATCGAGATTTTTCCTTTTTCATTGAACCTCGCCTTGCCTAAACTACTACGATTTAATATAGTTCTCCAAAGGCTTAAATTCCGAAGTTAACCCTCCGTACATATATAAGTGATTTTAAGCTATCTTATATTTTTTAGCATTTTTAAGATTAATACTTGCATTTAAATCTCTATCAATAGATAATCCACATTCACATTTGTACACTCTATCTTTAAGTTTTAAACCTTTATTAACCTCACCACATTGGCTACAAGTCTTTGATGATGGATACCATCTGTCAACTACTCTAAGTTCTATATTATTTTGCTTACACTTAGCAGTTAGTTAGTTCTAAATTCAAAAAACTTTTGACTTGATATTGCCTTTGATAAATGCTTATTTTTCATCATTCCATTAACATTTAAATCTTCAATGGTTATATAGCTTGGCTTTTGCTCTATTACCTGAAATACTGTCTTATTAATATAATCAGTTCTTATATTAGCTAATCTTTGATGAATTTTTTGTACTTTGACTATCTGTTTTTGGATATTTTGACGAGTAGCTACTCCTTCTTTTATATTTTTATTTCTTACTTTTAAACTCTCATATTTTCTTGAAAGTTTTCTTTGTTATCTTCTTAATTTCTTTTCAACTTTTTTGACAGTCGAAGTCTTATTTATATTTTTAAATTTACTTCCATTTGAGCATATTGCAAAATCTTTAATTCCTAAGTCAATACCTATTCCTTCATTAGTACATTTAGATACTTGAATATCATCTTCCTCAACTAATATAGATACATAGTATCTATCAGATTTTTGACTTACTGTACCACTTTTAACTATTGAATTTATTGGTATATATCCAAATTCTTTTAGTCTTATCCAACCAAGAGTAGGTATTTTGACCCTATGCCTTTCAATAGTCCAATCAGTTTTGTTATTCCTTGGAAAATATGCTTTAACATCCTGATTTTTCTTTCTGATTTTTCTTTTTCTTGAACTTAGGAAAACCTTTAGTTTTTTTTAAGAAATCTTTAAAAGCTTTATCTCCATTCATAATAGCTTGTTTTGTAGCTTTAGAAGATACATCTTTAATCCATTTCATATCTTGATTATTGGGAATATATTCATTATTTAACCATTTAGAAAAATCCATACCGCTTATAAATTTACCTTTACTCTCATAAACTTCTTTATTGTGAGCAATATAGAAGTTATATATAAATCTACTAATACCAATCGTTTGATGTATTTTAGATTTTTGTTCAGTAGTAGGATTAATTTCTATTCTGTATGCTCTTTTCAACTTCTTCATCCTCTCTAATCTTTTTCTTGTATTTTCTTAATCCATATATGCGACAACTAAAAGTATGAAGTATTGATATTATATCTTGAATTAATTCTTCTTTTGGTGAAAGACTTTCATTATTTACAACTATAATATCTACATTGAATTTACCTAAAAAACATTGAATTTACCTAAAAATCTCTCAAACCATTCATATCCAAATCTAACGAATCTATCTTTATGAGTTACAATAATCGTATTTACCTCATTAGTCATACAACTATCAATTAGTTTATTCCATTTTTTACGATTATAATTTAGTCCACTTCCATAATCCTAGGTAACTTCATCTACTATTATTTCTTTAGCATTTGCATATTGTCTAAGAAACTCCACTTGATTTTTCAAATCATCTTTTTGATTAGAAATTGAAACTCTTGTATAAATAACAGTTTTTCTATTTACTTGTTCTTTATGTATTCCTTTATATTCTAAATATTGTTCATAAGTGTAATATCTTCTATCTGTTGGAGTTCTAAAAGCCTTTAATTTCCCTTCAACATCCTAACGTTGCAGAGTTCTGACTGAAATATTAATTAACTCTGCAAACTCTTTTGGTTTATAGTTATTGTTTTTCATATAATCACCTCTTGACTATAAATAACTATATTTGTCTATGTTTTTATTAACTAAAGATAAGCCCCTTTATTTTAAATTTTCAGTGAATTATCATCCACTTAATTACCTTCGATAACGTTTGAAGTGGTAGCTTCTTGGTCAAGATAACTATTGTTATCAGTATCTCCAAACTAATAAGGTACTTCCTCCCCTTATAATTAGCATTTATAGCTAAGTTTCCTAAATTGTTTATATTCTTTATTATTTTACTTAATCCTATTGTCTTCTATTTAACATTATACTTGTAATTTATAGTTATTACAATTTACTATATACTTTTTTTAATTTAACGTTATAATATAAGTGATGGGTAAATTTTAAAAGTTAATAGGAGGAGTTTAAAATGGCATTAATTACTACAAAAGAAATGTTTAAAAAAGCTTACGAAGGTGGATTTGCTATAGGTGCATTCAACATAAGTGACTTAGAACAATTACAAGGTGTTTTAAAAGCTGCTAAAGCTAAAAATTCTTATGTTATGATACAAGCTTCTATGTCAGCTGTTAAATATGCTGGACCTCATACATTAGTTGAAATGGTTAAGGCTGCTTCTGATGAAATAGGTGTAGACGTAGCTCTTCACTTAGACCATGGTCCAAATATGGATGCTATTAAAACTTGTATTGATGCTGGTTTCTCTTCAGTTATGATAGATGGTTCTCATTTTGACTTTGAAGAAAATGTTAGAATAACTAAAGAAGCTGTTGAATATGCACATTCTAAAGGTGTTGTTGTTGAAGCAGAACTTGGTGTTCTAGCTGGAACAGAAGATGATGTTACTTCTGATGTTCATAAATACACTCAACCAGCTGAGGCAGTTGAATTTGTTGAAAGAACAGGAGTTGATTCATTAGCAATAGCTATAGGAACTTCTCATGGTGCTTTCAAATTCAAAGGAGAGGCTAAATTAAGATTCGACATACTAGAAGAAATCCAAAGCAAATTGCCAGGTTTCCCAATAGTTCTTCATGGTGCATCTGCTGTTGACCAAAATGCAGTTGCTACATGTAATGAATTTGGTGGAAATATAGCTGGTGCTAAAGGCGTACCTGTAGACATGTTAAGAAAAGCATCTTCTATGGCTGTTTGTAAAATAAACATGGATACTGACTTAAGACTAGCTATGACTGCTGCTATCAGAAAATTCTTAGCTGAAAATCCAAAAGAATTCGACCCAAGAAAATACATTGGTGCTGGTAGAGATGCTATACAAGCTGTAGTTGAAAGCAAAATAGATGATGTTTTAGGTTCTGCTAACTCTATAAACTAATATAACTTTTAAATATTTATAAAAGAAAAGAGATGACTTATAGTAATTAAATTTACTTCTAAGCCATCTCTTTTAAGTTGTATATATCTTTTTATATAAACAAATATATATTATTTTTCTACTTTATCTTTAATGATAGTACCCTCTTTAACACCTTTATCTATTTCGTCTGGACTTAATTTATTAGAAGCCTTATCATATGTTTTTTCATTATCTGGAGTGATTTCATGCTCACCAGCGCCTTTTTTTGTATTTGCATCTTCATTATCTTCAGTAGTTATTTCATACTCATTAGTATTTATTTCATACTTATCAGTACCCTCTTTTTTATCTCCATTTTTATTATCTCCTTTCACAGTATCCTTAATTATAGTACCATCTTTAAGTCCTTTAGCTATTTCTTCTACACTCATTTTTACCTTATTAGAAGTATCTGCAAATGATTTATTTGTAAGCAAACCAAATCCACCTAAACCAATCAGTCCTGTTAATCCTAAAGCCATAAATTGTTTTTTCATAATTATTATCTCCTTTTTTGTTATTTTCTAAATAATACCATAATAATGTTTATTGAGTGTTTATGTGCTAATACAAAAAATGCCTTTAGCAATAAGGATACTTACTATAATTGGTATAATTATAAATGTATTATTCAATCTAGTAGATTCTTACTTTTTTAGAAAACTGGAACAAGTCAGATGAGTACAAAACCTATAGTATTTCTACCAAAAAACAAAAAAATATTACTGGAATCAAAAATTCCAGCAATATCTAATAATAAAAAATATATTTACATAAATCTATGTACATTTTTCTAATAAAGTATATTTCATCAATTCTAATTACTTTACTAAACTAATAACTACACATGAATATGTCCACTCTTTATTTTTCTATGAATAGTAGAAGGATATATACCTATAACTTCAGCAGCTTTTGTTATTGAACCATACTTATTTATAGCCTTACTTATCATTATTTGGTCTACTATTTTATATGCATCATTAAGATTCATAATTCCATTTACCACTATTGGTGATAAATCATCTGTTTCATTAGCAATCATATCTAAATTTATAAGCATGTTAAATTCATCTTCTCCAATTACGTTTTTAGCTGATAATACTACGAATCTTTCAATGATGTTTTTTAATTCTCTTATGTTTCCTGGCCAAGAATATTCTTCCAATAACTCAATAACTTTAGGTGAAACTTCTACTTCTCTATTATACTTTTCATTGTAAAGTTTTAAGAAATAATTTACTAATGGTACTATATCCTCTTTTCTTTCTCTAAGTGGTGGTATTTTTACTGGAATAACACTCAATCTATAGTACAAATCTTGTCTAAATTTAAGGTTATTTCTAAGATCTTCATGAGAAATATTAGTAGCACTTATATATCTAACATCTATTTTTATAGGTTTACTGCCACCTATTCTAGTAATAGTATTTTCTTGTATAACTCTAAGTAATTTTTTTTGCATCTGCATTGGTAACTCGCCTATCTCATCCAAGAAAATGGTTCCACCATTCGCCTCTTCAAAAAGTCCCTTTTTACCTTTTTTCTTAGCACCAGTAAAAGAACCTTCTTCATATCCAAAAAACTCTGACTCTAATAATTCATTTGGTATAGCTCCACAATTTATAGCTATAAAAGGTTTGTCCCTTCTTGAACTATACTTATATATTGTTCTTGCTATTATTTCTTTTCCTACACCTGATTCTCCATTTATAAATATAGAAGAATCTGATGCTGCTGCTCTCTTAACAACTTTTTTTATATTATCCATAATCTTACTTTGACTTATATACTCTGTGTCTTCTGATATATCATTATATTTTATCTGAGATTCAAGCTTAATAACCCTTGAAATATCTCTTCCTGTAAGTACTCCCCCTGTAAGCTTTCCCTTAGAATCCCATCTTGGAACGGCTGTATATGCAATAAGCTTCCCATCTGGGTAAACGATATTTCTATAAATCTTTTTCTTCACTTTAAGCATATTTAATATTATTGGTTCTTCTACTAATCCTTGTCTCACAAGGTCTGTTATATTTCTACCAAGTACCTCAGTTCTTTTAAAAGGTAATATCTCATCACTAACAGTGTTCATCTTTTCAATTACTCCATCTTTATTAAACACAACAACAACTTCATCTATATGCTCTATTATATCCTCAATTACTTTATCAGATATTAGAGATTTCTCAAATAAATAAACTATATTATTTTCATTATCATTATCTTTCATATTGTATATATGTGCAGTCATCCTCAACTCTCTGAAAGCTATTTTCTTTTTAATATCTGTCAGTATTTCTGTTTTGTCAAAATTTGAATCTAATTCATTTATGTTTTTAGGCTTTTTTATATCTAGAAAGCTAAAAATACTATCTATTAGATGATTACAATATATTATTTCACCTGATTCTTTACATAAAATAGCTGGATTTTCTACATGTTCTATAAGCCCTATTAAATTATTATCCATCAATATTCTCACCTTTCATTAAGTAATTTATTGAACTACATACAAAACTTATTGTTTGCTTACAATAAATACCATTCGCACATATAACCAACTCCTTATAATATTTGTCTTTTTAGATATTTTACTTCATTAAAAAGTAACTGAGATATAATTTTAATGATTATAGTTTGTTAAAAATTTCATTTTGCTTTTAATTGTATTTTATCACATATTTAGTAATTATTTGTCTATTTAACACAATTTAATTAAATTTAAGATTTATTTCAAAAAAATAAAGATAATCCTTACAGAATACAACTCACAGTTTGTAAGCAATATACATATAAGGATTATCTAAATTATCTTGTATTATAAAATTTTATTCAAACAGACTTTTTAATAACTGACAAACACACACTAGCAATAACTTATCAAATGGTTAATAATTATGTTACTAACTAATAAGACTTATTCAACCAGTAATATTTATATAATTTGTGTCTATTAAGCTTTTATAGCTTCTAATAAATCATCAACGCTATCTAATTTTTCTATAAGCATTGGCACTATTTCATGTAAGTCTCCAACTACTCCATAATCAGCAATTTCCAAAATTGGGGCTGCTGGGTTTTTGTTTATAGCAATTATGAAATCTGATGATTGCATACCTGCTAAATGTTGTATTGCTCCTGATATACCACAAGCTATGTATAGGTTTGGTTTAACAGTAGTTCCTGTTTGACCTACTTGGTGAGAATGGTCTATCCATCCCGCATCTACAGCCGCACGAGAAGAACCAACTACTCCACCTAATTTGTAAGCTAATTTCTTAAGCATTTCAAATCCTTCTGGTCCACCTAATCCTAGACCACCTGATACTATAACATTTGCATCTGTAAGAGATACTAAATCTTTTTTAGTTTTAACTGTTTCTAAAACAGTAGTTCTTATATCATCTTGAGTTATTTTGTAGTCTAATGCTATAACTTCACCAGTTCTTGTTTCGTCTTTTTCAGCTTTATCCATAACACCAGGTCTAACTGTAGACATCTGAGGTCTATGGTTTGGACAAATGATTGTAGCCATTATGTTCCCACCAAATGCTGGACGAGTTTGTTTTATTTTCTTATCTTCTGGGTCTATTTCTAGTTTAGTACAGTCAGCTGTTAATCCAGTTCCAACTCTTGAAGCTATTCTAGGTGCTAAGTCTCTACCTATATGAGTTGCTCCGAAAAGCATTATTTCTGGTTTTATTTCATCTATTGCATCTTTTATTACTTTTGTATATGCATCAGTTGTATATTTTTCTAAAAGGTCGTCATCTGCAACATAAACTTTGTCAGCTCCAAAAGTGATTAATTCTTTAGCTAATCCATCAACATCTTTCCCTAGTAATATTGCACAAAGCTCTGCATCTACTTCTTTAGCTAATTTTCTTCCTTCTCCTAATAATTCGATAACTACTGGAGCTATTTTTCCTTCTCTTTGTTCTGCAAATATCCATACGTTTTTATAAGAACTTAAATCTTTTATATCATTCATAGTTTGTACTCCTCCAACTTATATAATGTGCTTTTGTTTTAGACCGATTATTATTTTACTAGCTATTTCATCAGCTTTACCTTCTAAGATTTCTCCTTTTCCTCTTGGCTCAGGAGTAAACGATCTAAATACTTTAGTTGGTGATGCTTTTAAACCAACTTCTTCTTTATTTACATCTAAATCATCAATTGTCCAAACTTTTACATCATGTTTATATGCTTTTACTATTTTATCAACAGACATATATCTAGGTGTATTTAACTCTTTCACTGCTGTTAAAAGTACAGGTGTACTTACTTTTATTAATTCGTATCCATCTTCTAATTGTCTTTGAACTATTATGTCTTTTCCTTCTATTTTGAAGTCTTGTACATATGTAACTTGAGGAATGTCTAATTTCTCTGCAATTTGTGGTCCAACTTGTGCAGTATCTCCATCTATCGCTTGTCTTCCTGCAAATATTATGTCATAGTCGCCTATTTTAGATATTCCTGCTGCAATAGTATTTGATGTAGCCCAAGTATCAGCTCCTCCAAATGCTCTATCGCTTAATAATACTGCATCATCAACCCCCATGGCTAAACACTCTCTTAGCATAAAGTCTGCTTGAGGAGGTCCCATTGTTATAACTGTTACAGTTACATCATCATACTTATCTTTAATTTTTAAAGCTTCCTCCAATGCATTTGCATCATCTGGGTTTAATATACTTGGAACTCCATCTCTTATAAGAGTACCTGTTTCTTTATTTATTCTTACTTCGTTAGTATCTGGAACTTGTTTTACGCAAACTAATATTTTCAAAGTCTATACCTCCAATTTCATTAGATTATTTATTATTTTAATACGTTTGATGAAATTACCATTTTCTGAACTTCTGATGTTCCTTCGTATATTGATACGATTCTAGCATCTCTGTACATTCTTTCGATTTCATAATCTTTTATAAATCCATATCCACCGTGAAGTTGTAATGCTTTATAAGCAACTTCATTTGCAATTTCTGATGCATAGTATTTAGCCATAGCAGATTCTTGAGCAACTCTCATTCCTGCATCTCTCTTTTGTGCTGCATCATAAACTAATCCTCTAGCTGCACAAACTTTTGTTTCCATGTCAGCTATAGTAAATTGAGTATTTTGGAATTTAGCTATAGGCTTACCAAATTGAACTCTTTGTTTTGTATATTTAACAGCTTCATCTAAAGCACCTTGAGCTATTCCTAGAGCTAAGGCAGCAACACCTATTCTACCTACTTCTAGAGTACCCATTGCTATCTTAAATCCTTGACCTTCTTTTCCAAGTAAGTTTTCTTTTGGAACTTTAACGTTTTCAAATATTAAGTCAGAAGTTTCAGTTCCTCTTATACCCATCTTATCTTCATGAGCTCCTGTTGAGAAACCATCCCATTTACTTTCTACTATAAATGCTGATGTTCCTCTAAGTCCTTTACTTCTATCTGTAACTGCTATTACTATAGCCACATCGCAGAATGGTCCATTAGTTATGAAAGTTTTTCTACCATTTAATATATAGTGGTCTCCAACCAACTCTGCTGTTGTTTGTTGTCCAGCCGCATCAGAACCAGCTCCTGGCTCAGTTAAACCAAATGCTCCTATTAATTCACCTGTTGCTATACCTTTTAAGTATTTTTGTTTTTGTTCTTCAGTACCATTGTAAAGTATTGGTAATGAAGCAAGAGAAGAACCTGCTGTAACAAAAGTAGCTGTTGAAGCACATCTTCTAGCTATTTCTTCCATTATTATAGCGTAAGAAACATATCCTGCTCCTCCACCGCCGTACTCTTCTGGGATATTACTACTTATAAATTTTGCATCAGCTAATTTTTTGATTAATTCCTTAGGCATTACACCTGTTTTATCCATTTCTGCTGGTAAAGTATCTAATTCTTTACTAACAAAATCTCTTACTGCTTTTCTTAAAAGTTCTTGTTCTTTGTTATATAACATAGCTTCCTCCAATTTTCACATTTTATAGTAAATTTATTTTAATGAACTTACGCTAAACTCATCATCTCAGCAAAAGTCTGAATACGAGTTCTGGCTTGTTCATTATTCTGAGTTTGTTGGTCGATTTCAACATATAAAGTAGGTATTCCACTGTCTTCTATATCTTTTCTAACTAAAGGATAATCGTACTCTTCTGGGTCACAGAATTTCATCATACAGAAGATAACACCATCTATATCTTTCTTTTTAACTTCATCTACTATAAGTGACCCACGTTTTTTCTTAGGGTCATAAGCTAATGAACATCCTTCTATATTTGACCATTGTCTTGCTAATCTCTCTAACGCATCATCACCTGCTGGTACATCTGTTCTGAATTGTCTTGTTTCTTGAGCTAAATCGTCAGCTACAACTGATATATTGTTATCTTCTAAAATATCTAATATATCTTTAGAATCGGCTAATATACCTGTTAATAAAACTTTCTTTCCAGAACAAACCTCTTCTGGCATAGCATTTAATTTTGCTATTAAATCTTTTACCAACTTAGTGTGTTCTTCTTTTCTCATAAAGAATCCACTCTTAATTACTAAGCTTCTTATTGATGGTTTTATAGTATTAGAATGTTTATAAGCTGCTTCAACAAAATCTCTCATAGTTTTTCTATGTTCATTGTAAACTTCTATACTTTCATGAATTTTTGCTTCTTCTATTTCATAGCCACATATTTCTTCAAGTTCTCTTTTTACACCTTTATACTCACTAATTAAGTATTTTACACCAGCTTCAAGTTTTCTATTTTGTGGGTGTACTAATGATATATATTTTATATGAGGTACTGCTGATTTCCAGTTTTGTCCTAAACAAATTAGTGTATCACACATACCTGGTATAATAACTCCAGATAATTCATCATAAGCACCTTTTAATCCATATTCTAAACATGATTGCATTATTGAACATGCAAATGCAGGGAAATATTGTTTAGCTAAATCTAATTCTGTTTGTCCTCCCCATATACCAACTGGAAGCATTCCAGCTGCATGTATAATCTCTTCTGGGCAATAAACTGGAAAACAACCTATAGCTTTTTTACCAGTTTCACTTTTATATTTTTTTACAGCCTCATTTGGATTTTCAACTACTTCTTTCATTTTAGATAAAATAGCTTCCATTATATCTCACCTCTATTAAGTTTTTTTCTTTCTTCCATTACTTCAACTAAACCTTGAATCCTTGTTTCAAACTGAGCATTAGTAAAAGCTCTAGGGTCTGCTTGGTCACCATCAAATCCAGCATATGGTAATCCAGTTTCTTCAGCTGCTCTTCTTTGCATTTCATATTGTATTAAACTCATAAGTTTACAGCTTCTGTTCATATGATAGAATGCTCCATCACATTTACCCTCTACTAAAGAATCAACTCTATATTTTGTCATACGGTCTAAGTTTACATTATTAAACATAGTACTGTATGCTACTGCCATTCCATCTAAATCATTAACTTCATATTGTAATGCCCAAGCATGTGGATAAACACTACCTGTCATATTAACTCCAAATTTAGCTAATGTTTTCATTTTATATCCTATATATGGCCAACAAGGTATACCTTCCATCATTATTCTGTATTTTTCTTCTCCTCTGAAAGAAGATTTACCAGTTTTCATATTGTCCTCTAATTCTTCTATAAGTAACTTAAATGCTTCTGTAGTTTCTTTCTTACCTCTAGCACAAACTATTACAGCCATGTAAGTAAATAAGTCAAATCCATTCATTGGAGAAGGAGAAGAATCTGCTGGTAAACTCATAGAATATTTCCATAGTCTTCCGTTTTCAGCTGATATTTTCATTACTTCTTCAAACTTCTTAGGGTCAAATTTTTTCCCTGATATAACTTCTAATTGCTTTATAGCCTCCTCAAATTGAGCTTTAATATAATCAATTCTTGATTGAGTAACTTCATCTTCATTATTGAAAGTTGTATCAATCATTATTAGAGGTATATCTAATTCTCTTGAAATATTTTCATACCATTTTATAACTTGGTTGCATATATTGTTACAGCAAAGTAGGAAATCTGGAGCTGGCATATCTAAAGCTTCACAGCCACCATTTTCTAAAAGACCAAAGTTTGTTCTTGCATATGCACATAGGTCGATAGAATATCCTTTAGATTCAGCCATTTCACATAATTCTAAAGAACCTTTTTTAGCCGCTACCCCAGCTGCTTGGTTTTCTGGATATAATACATTTAAGTCAAATACTTCTGCTAATTCTTGAGGAAATACTGATGTTGACCAACCTACAGGTCTTCCTTCTTCTTTAGCTTTAAATGCATTTGCATATTGTTCAGCTAATAAATCATTAATTACTACTCTAGCTTCTTTTTTTTCAGACATTTTCATCCCTCTTTTTATATATTTTTCACTTCTTTTTGTGATGTTTTTGCTTCATCAAAAGCGTATAACGCTGCTCCTAAAGCACCCGTTAATTGAGGTATATCAGGTACAATAATTTCTGTGTTGATTTCTCTTGCCATAGCTCTTACGATACCACTATTTCTAGCAACTCCACCAACCATAACTACATTTCTTTGTACTCCTATTCTTTTTACTAGGCTAGAAACTCTCTTTGCTACTGAAGTATGGATACCTGCTACTATATCTTCAATTTTTGCATTTTCAGATAAATGTGATATAACCTCAGATTCTGCAAATACTGTACATGTACTGCTTATTGATACTTCATTTTTAGAATTCATAGATATACTTCCAAGTTCAGATACATCAACCTCTATTATCTTTGCCATTACATCTAAAAATCTTCCTGTACCTGCAGCACACTTGTCATTCATAAGAAAGTTCAGTAGTCTTCCATTATTATCCAACTTTAATACCTTTGCATCTTGACCACCTATGTCAATAATAGTTCTTGTCTCTGGAATTATGAAATTTACTCCCCTAGCATGACAGCTTAATTCACTTATTTGCTTATCAGCATCTGAATAATTCATTCTTCCATATCCTGTAACTACAACTTTTTCAATATCTTCTCTTGCAAGACCTGTCTTGCCATATAATTTTTCTAAAACTCTTGATGGTCCAGTAGTCCCAGTACCAGAAGATATTGTTTCATAAGCTACAATATCTTCTCCATCTTTCAAAATTACTCCCTTTGATGCAGTTGAACCTATATCTAATCCCATTGTGTACATCTTTAGCATTCTCCTTTTATAAAATCTAGAATTACTAATTAGTATCTTACAACTTTATCTTCTTTTAAGTTATTTATTCTTGATTCATTATAACCTAAAGATTTTAATACTTCTACAGTATGTTGACCTACTTTTGGTGCTGGTGTATAATCTTTAATTCCTTCATTTCTAAACATAACTGGAGTATTAACTAAGACACCTGTATTTCCACTATCATATGTTTTCTTAAATAAGAAGTCATTTGCCCAAGCCTGTTCGTCATCTAATAAATCTTCACAGCTTTGGATTTTTTCAAATGGTAAGTCTGCTTCTTCTAATAGAACTGACCACTCATCTAATGTTTTTTCTAACATAGCTTCTCCAACTATCTTAACTAAGTCTTCAATATGATTAACCATTGAGTCTATGTTATTGTATCTATCGTCTTCTAATATATATTCTCTATTTATAACCTTACAGAATTTGCCTAACCACTTGTTGTATTGTATTAAAGCTAATTGAATCCATCTTCCATCTTTACATTTATATGTAGTCATTAATGGGCTGTTTGGATTTTCTCTTGATAAAGGCATCTCATTTCCATATTGTGCTGTTGTTATCATTGTTCCCATTCCATATATAGCTGTATGGAAAAGACTTACTGTTACTCTTTCGCCTTTACCAGTTTTTTCTTTTTTATGTAATGCTGCTAAGCTTCCTGCTGCTAATGCTAAACCTGCATAGTGGTCACCAAATCCTGCTGCTGTATTTGCTGGAGATGTCCCTTTTTCCATAACAGATTGACTAACTCCTCCTCTTGCAAAGTATGCAGTATAGTCAAATCCTGGTTTATCTTTTAAAGGTCCTTTTTCTCCATACCCTAATATTTGAGAGAATATTAATCCTGGATATTTATCTTTTATTTGGTCATAAGCGATACCCATTTTTTCTAATGCCTGAACTCTAACATTAGTTACAAATATATCTGCTTCTGATATTAATTTATGTAATATTTCTATTCCTTCTTTTGACTTTATATTAATACTTACACCTTTCTTATTTCCATTCTCTAATTCAAACATAGGATTTTCATCATCTGATGCTGGAGATTTAAATGTTCCACCCATAACTCTTATTCCATCACCTTCTATAGGCTCAACCTTAATAACCTCTGCACCCCAATCACCTAACATTTTTGCACAACATGGTGCTGCAATGAAACTTGAAAGTTCTACTACTTTAACTCCTTCTAAAAGCATAACGTTTTCCTCCTTAATAGTATCAATTATAAAAATTCAATTAAATCACACATAAAATACTTTCTTTCTGATATTAACTATTTGATGTCAAAGTTCCTAATCTTGTTAAAATAACTTAAAAGTTATTAAAATTATTTTTAATTATTTTATTGTCTTATATCTATATTGTTAAGCATTTATCGTGCCAACTTTATATTCAATCAAAATATCGCTTGATTTGAATGTTTTTTAACAATGTATAATTGAATAATCATTTTCATACCGTGGCATCTTGCAACTCTCCATTGCATTTTGCTATTTTTTTCATGCTTTCAAAAGTTTTTTTTATATATTTTTTTATGAAAAAGCTTGACATTTCAAAAAAAGTTTTCATTGCTAAACTCAAAAACACATGTTATCATTGTAATTAATCAGCAAGTTAGTTAACTAATTTCAAACTTAGATAATTTTTTAATAATAATTAATCTAAAAAATAACAATTTCTTTGATAAATTTTTAGAGTAATTATTACGTTAAATAAAAAATAACTAAATATCAAAATAACACAGGGAAAATAATTTCAAAACTAAATTTTTAACCTTAAAAATTTTGTATAAAAAATATAACCTTATATGCTACATATTATTTCTAAATGAAAAATTACCATATAATTTAATAATTACAGGAGGGTATTGATATGAAAATACTAGTATTTGGAGCACGCGATTATGAAGAACCAGTAATAAAGAAATGGTCTGAAGAACATAAGGATGTTCAAGTGGATATTTATCCTGAAAATATGACTGAAGAAAATGTAGTTAAAGCTAAAGGATATGATGGTATATCTATACAACAAACTAATTATATAGATAACCCTTATATTTATGAAACTTTAAAAGATGCTGGGGTTAAAGTTATAGCTTCAAGAACTGCAGGGGTTGACATGATACATTTTGATTTAGTTAATGAAAACGGACTTATTGTTACAAACGTTCCTTCTTATTCACCTAATGCAATAGCTGAATTAGCTGTTACTCAAGCTATGAACCTTTTAAGAAAAACTCCTTTAGTAAAGAAAAAAGTCTGTGAAGGTGATTACCGTTGGATAGCTGAGCTTCTTGGAACAGAAGTTAGATCTATTACAGTTGGTGTTATAGGTACAGGAAAAATAGGTGCTACTTCTGCAAAATTATTCAAAGGTCTAGGAGCTAATGTAATTGCATTTGACCAATATCCAAATAGTGATTTAAACGATATATTAACTTATAAAGATTCTTTAGAAGACCTGCTAAAAGAAGCTGACCTTATAACATTACATACTCCTTTACTTGATGGAACAAAACATATGATAAATAAAGATACTCTAGCTATAATGAAGGATGGAGCTTACATAGTAAATACTGGACGTGGTGGTTTAATTAATACAGGTGACTTAATAGAAGCACTAGAGTCAGGAAAAATTAGAGCTGTTGCTCTTGATACATTTGAGACTGAAGGATTGTTCTTAAATAAAAAAATGAATCCAGGTGAATTAACTGACCCAGAAATAAATAAACTTCTTTCTATGGAACAAGTTATATTCACTCATCACCTTGGTTTCTTCACTAGTACAGCGATTGAAAATATAGTTTATTCTAGTTTAAGTAGTGCTGTAGAAGTTATAAAAACAGGAACAGCTACTAATAGAGTAAATTAGTATTTTATAAATATATTTTTTCATTAATTAGCTATTATCTAACAAAATAGCCTTTAATTTCCCAAATATAAGAGAGTCAGCTCAATATATATTGAGTAGACTCTCTTATATTATTTTTTATATTAAACTTGTACACCTCTTATTCATACCAAATTAAATTTATATTTATATTTATATTAACTTATTTTAACTACTCCTACTCTATATATTTTACCTATTTTTACTTTTCTAATTATATACATTTGAATGGGTACAATCTGTATTTTACAAAAAAAACACCTAACAAACTATGAAAATTGTATGATTAATATTAATATATTTATAAGAAAACATAACAATTATGTTAGCTCTGGATTTTTAGGGAGGGAGTATATTGGAAAAAATGAATAAAGTTACTTCTAAAAAAACTACCTATATTGTTACTTCAGCATTATTTGCATCCATAATATGTCTGACAATAGCGTATATACTACATATTCCAGTTGGTGGAAACAATGGATATGTTCATATAGGAGATGCTTTTATTTATCTAACTGCAACTATTTTGCCAACAAACTATGCTATAGCTGCTTCTGCAATCGGCGCTGGTCTAGCTGATTTATCTACAGGTGCAACTATCTGGGTAATACCAACTATAATCATAAAACCAACACTTGTATTATTTTTCACTTCTAAAAGTGACAAGATAATAAGTAAGAGAAATATAGTTGCTTCGGTTGTAGCAGGTATAGTAGGATTAGTTTTATACATGTTTGCTGAAGGTATAATTATTGAAAGTTTTACAAGTGCATTTGTAATGAGCTTACTTGGCTTATTACAGCCAATAGGAAGTTTTATTGTTTTTATAATCTTAGGTATGGCACTTGATAAACTTGATTTTAAAAAACGTTATTTTAATTAATAATTTAAATTTACGGGGGGGAAAATTATGAATATATTATATACAATTGAAAATAGTATCTATGTAAATATAACTAACACATGTCCATGTAGTTGCGTTTTTTGCATAAGAAATGAAAAAGATGAAGTTGCAAATAGCGGTAGTCTATGGTTGGAGCATGAACCAAGTGTAGATGAAGTAAAAGAAGCCTTCAATAAATACAACTTAGACGCCTATGATGAAATCGTATTTTGTGGATATGGCGAACCATTAATGAGAATAAATGAATTGATAGAGGTAGCAAAGTTTATAAAAGAAAAAAGTAGCATAAAGATAAGAATAAATACAAATGGTCTAAGTGATTTAATACATAACAAAAAAACAGCTATTCTATTAAAAGATGTTATAGATGCAGTATCAATAAGTCTTAATGCCCCAAATAAAGAGGCTTACAATAGAGTTACTCAACCAAAGTTTGGAGAAAAATCATTTGATTATATGTTAGATTTTGCAAGAGATTGCAAAAAATATATAAAAGAAGTGGCTTTTTCAGTAGTAGATGAAATATCTCCAGAAGAAATAGAAGAATCTAAACAACTGGCAAAAAAACTTGATATACCATTAAGAGTTAGATATAAGAACTAACAAGTAAAACTTCAAAAAATTAAGGGGCTGTCTTAAAATAGAGATTGTACCGAGACACCCCCTCATAATCACATAAACTTATTTTAACTATTTGCATATTTTAATTATAAATATTTACTTAAATTTTTAACAGGATACACTCATAAAATAAACACAATGCACAATAAAATAATATGTATCAGTTTCTTTATATACTTTACCTTCTTTCGATTTTCTACTATGTAGACAGTTAAGATAATATTCGCAATTCACTCTATTGATTAACTCGTGCGATATGGACAACCAAGAAAGCTATTTCCTCATTTGTTAACTTTTTTCCATATTTCTTTTCTAAAAAATCTCTAACTTTTAATGCAATTGACATCTCTTTTGGATTTGACCTTTTCATTTGATTAAATAATAAATCATCCCCACTACTTAACATACTATCTGAAAAAAATCTTTCCACAAAAAATTTTATATGTGTTATAAATCTCATATAATGCATACTCTTTTTATCTAAGGTTCTATTCAGAGAAAAAACAAAAATATTAATTATTTCTCCAATTACTTTGGCATATTTAATCGTATCATATGAATTTCCATCTGAAGCCATAGCATTTGCAAAATGGAAAGCAATATTGGCTGCTTCTTCTTCTGGTAATTGAATGCCCAATCTCTCTTCTAGCATATAAATTGCAATCATTCCAACCTTAAACTCATTTGGATAATAATTTTTTATTTCCCAAAATACTCTATTTGTAATTTTTATTCCTTTACGCAACCTTTCAATTGCAAAGTTAAAATGGTCTGCTAATATTAGGTATAAGTTTTTATTAAAAGATGAGTTCAATAACTTTTTTGCCTCTACTATTATTTCCTGTGTTATCTTTAAAATGTCGACAGGAATATCATCCATTAACTCTAAAAATTGTTTTGATTTTGTATTTTCAACAGGGACAAACATTTGATTATCATTGGAACCACAAATATATTCTCCTGTTTTTTTACCATATCCAATTCCTTTCCCTATCAAAATAAATTCATTATCATTTATATCATGAACTAAAACAACGCTTGAGTTCAAAACTTTCTTTATTATGTAGTTCATTTTATTTGCTCACCTTCTATTGGTCATTTAAAATCTATACTATTATTTTCAATTACTTTTTTATACCAATAAAAACTATCTTTCTTATATCTATTATATGTCCCCTTTCCATAATCATCAGCATCCACATAAATATATCCATAACGTTTTGACATTTGCTTCGTTGATTCACTTACCAAATCAATACAACCCCATGAAGTGTATCCCCAAAGTTCAACACCATCTTCGATAATCGCATCTAACATACATTTAAAGTGTTCTTTTAAATAATCAATTCTATATTGGTCATGAACTTTTTTATCTTCAGTTAAAATATCTTTAGCCCCTAATCCATTTTCAACTATAAATAAAGGCTTTCTGTATCTATCATATAATTCAATCAAAGATACACGTAGACCAATTGAATCAATTTGCCAACCCCATTCACTTGTTTTTAAATAAGGATTTTTTACAGCTAATAGTGTATTCCCTGGTGTAACATCTAATCCAATTGTATCAGATGCTTCACAAGAAGACATATAGTAAGAGAATGAAATAAAATCTACTGGATATTTTTTCATAATTTCGTCATCATGTTCTTCTTTTGCTATTTGAATATTATTATTTTTAAAATATGACAATAAATATACTGGATATTCACCAAAAACTTGCGTATCACTGTATGCATAAATACTTCTCATTTTTTGTTGAGCTGCCAAAACATCTTCTGGTCTACATGTGTATGGATAATATGTTAATTTCGTCAACATACACCCCACTTTTGAATTTGGAATAATCTCATGACAAATTTTTGTTGCAAGAGCACTAGCTACAAATTGATGATGCATAGCTTGAAAAATTACTTCCTCAAAGTTTTTATCCTCAAATCGGTCTCGGACCAAACCACCAGTAGTGTATGGATGACGAATCATAGAATCAACTTCATTAAAAGTAAGCCAATATTTCACTTTGTTTTTATATCTTTCACAAATAGTTTCTACATACCTAACAAACATGTTGATAACTTGTCGTGAATACCATCCATCATAGTTTAAAACGATATTTAACGGTGGTTCATAATGTGACATAGTAACAAGTGGTTCAATTCCATAACTTATTAACTCATCAAACACATCATCATAAAACTTTAAACCTTCTTCATTGGGTTCTTTATCATCTCCATTTGGAAAAATACGAGACCAAGCAATGCTCATTCGATATGTCTTAAATCCCATTTCTGCCATCAGAGCAATATCTTCTTTATAGTGGTGATAAAAATCACTACCATGACGTTTTGGATAATTCACTTCATCTTCAGGATGTGCCAATCCTTCTTCTATATCTTTTGTTGTGATTTCATTATTGGATTTATAATCTTTTACATCTGCATCAAAGTGTGCTTTTGCCACATCTGATACAGACCATCCTTTACCACCTAAATTCCAACCACCTTCAATTTGATTGGCAGCTGTAGCTCCTCCCCAAAGAAATCCTTCTGGAAACTTTCTCATATTTATATTCCTCCCTTTACATCAAACAAGATACTTCCTTTTTCTACATTGCCATAAGACTGGTTTAACACTTTATAAGCATACTCTGACCCATTATTATTTACAATCATAACAGTTGAATCTAAATTAGCATTTGAGATTTTGTCTAAATCAAACTGAATTAATAAATCTCCTTCTTTTACATTATCGCCTGTCTTAACAAATGTTTTAAATCCATCTCCATTCATACTTACAGTATTTATTCCAATATGAATTAAAATCTCAGCCCCATTTTTTGTTCTTAAACCAATTGCATGTTTTGTCTCAAATAGCATCACAACTTCTGAATCACAAGGTGCGTATAAATTTCCATTGGTCGGTATAATTGCAACTCCATCTCCCAAAGTCTTACTTGCAAATAGTTCATCATTAACTTTGCCTAAATCGATTACTTTTCCTTCTACGGGAGATACTAAGATATTTACTTCTTTTTCTTCTTCCATTAGTTCTTCTTCAACAACACCTTCAATTGATGGCTCTGCTCTATTTGTATTTTCCTTCCAAATAATCAGTGTAATAATAAACGAACCTAATATTGCAACAACAAAACCAATGATTGCAAAAATTAAATTGTTTCCATTGTTTGGGTCAATAAACATCGTCATACTGGCAAGTCCTGGTCCAACAAGTACAAATCCTCTTACTGCAAATAATCCTAAAAATGTACCAGAAATTGCACTTGACAATACAACACCTAATATTGCTCTTTTATGTTGTAAAGTAATACCATATAAAGCTGGCTCTGTAATTCCCATCAAGGCAGAGATTCCTGCAGATAATGCTGTTTGTTTTAATGTTTCGTTTTTTGTACGTAAAGCGACTGCAAAACAAGCACCACTTTCAGAAATATTGTGAGCTAATGAAGCTGTCATATACAATGCTTCATAACCCAACTTACCAATTGTATTAATTGCATAAGGTAATAATGCTTTGTGCATTCCTGTTGCAACCATAAATGGAAGAATAGCAGCTAGTAATCCTACAGCTAAGAATCCCATTTTGTTATATAAGAATAAAATAATGGTTGTAAAAATTGTACCAACGTTATATCCTAAAGGCCCTAAAATAGTTAAAGTAATTGGAACAGTAATTGCCAAAGACATCATCGGAACAAAGAAAGTTCGAATTGGTTTTGGCGAATACTTGTTAAAAATTTTCTCCATTATTGCCAAGAAAGATACACATAATATAGATGGGAAAACCTGTGCATTATATGCAATATTTGGAATTGTAAATCCAAATAGTTCAACACCTTCACTTAAAGCAGTCGTTGTTGCTGGAAGTAATAAGTATCCTACAGCAGCAATAGCTACTAAACGATTACATTTCAATACATTGGCAGTAGTTACAGCTACCATGATAGGTAGGAAATAGAATGTTGCATCTGAAATAGCAACTAACAATGTATATATAGTAGAATCTGATTTTAAAATATTAAACATTGCTAATAACATCAACAGTGATTTTAAAATACCAGCTCCTGCAATAGCAAAAACCAGTGGTTGAAAAATATTAATAATAAATTCTATAAGTCTTGTTCCTAAGTTTATTTTTTCTTCAGTTTTTATAGCACTATCATTTGTATCTAAAGGGCAAACTTTTAAAATTTCATCATAAACATCAACAACACTATTTCCAATGACAACTTGAAATTGTGCCCCATTAACTATACTCATAACACCTTGTACTCTTTTTAAAGCATCCTGATTCACTTTACTTCTATCAATCAACTTAAAGCGAAGTCTAGTTGAACAGTGTTCTAAAGCTAAAATATTTTTTGAACCACCGACTTGTTCAATAATGTCAATGGCAGTTTTTTTATAATCCATCTTGTAATCTCCTTTTCCATAATTTTTTATGAATGGCCATTCAAGATGCAAAAAAGGCAGAACCTATATAAACACCTTGAAAAATCAAAGCAATATATTCGATCCTGCCTGCATTACCAGTAACATGTCTTCTATTTATACTATTTTGTACTATTATATTAACATTTGTCTAAAAGAATTGTCAATACTTTTTTAAATTTTCTGATACTGACTAATAACGCCTTTATAATTCATTTTTTATATCAATTAAAGCAACAGTAGCCATCCACCAATTAGTATCAAGATTGAACCTGGTATTTTTTCTTTTATATTTTCTTTGAATATAAAATGAGCAAGTATTAAAGTTATTATCATAGATACTTGAGAAAATGGTTCTGCTATACTAAGTTCTAGATTATTTAAAGCAATTAATAATGCTAAATAAGAATATCCATTAATAGCACCACTTAAAATTGAAAGCCCCTTTTTATTACTAAAAATCTCACAAATTACTTTTTGTTTCTTTTTAAATGCTAAAAATATGAATAAATTTAAACCTACGAAGAAATACAGTATAGTTGAATATAATATAGGAGATACTTGTACAAAAAAAGCCTTGTCCAATACCCTTCCTACTGATTGTAAAAATATGTACAAAAACATTAATCTACATGGTAAATTATTGAAAATTACAGAAACATTCTTTAAAAAAGAGCTTACTTTTTTTAATATAAACACTCCACCAATCATAATTACAATTCCTGCAACTTTTGCTAAACTTAAACCTTCACCTAAAAATACAACTGATAAAAGCAGTAAAAACAATGAATTTAAACTGTTTATTGGAGTAACAAGTGAAACTTCACCAGTTGCTAAAGATGTCACATATGCTACTGAGCCAATTGAATAGACTAAACTACTTATATAACATGGTATTAAAAACGACCAATCGCTAACTCTATCCATTATGCTAAATGGAAGTAAACATACTCCTCCTATAAAGAAAAACAAGAATGATGAAGCTATATTTTTATAAATATCTCCTTCTTCATCACCTAATAATCTTACAACTACTCTTTCAAAAGCTAATAGCACTACTCTAATTAATAATGCAAAATAAGATAATATCATTTTTGACCTCACTTAAAAATTAATCCGACTTATTGTTATATTACAAGTTTTTAAAATATCTTGGATTTGAATTTCCACAATATCAGTTTGCCTCAAATCCATTATTTCCTCACAACACTTTATCACATTATTAGCTACTGGGTCTTTCTTCAAATCATTACAAAAGAAAAAAACTGCTTTTTTACTATTCATCTGTAAATCACACTCCTATAATTTAAATATAATATGCTCTCCAACCTAAAATCATCTAAATATCACTATATGCTTTCATTAAATTATTTATATATAATATACTACCATACTCATTTTAGCTATACCTTTGCCTGAGTTTCTATATATATGTGATACATCAGCTTTAAATCTTATAGAATTTCCACTAGATACAATGTAATCTTCTCCATTTATTTTAATGGTTACTTCGCCACTAAAAACAGTTATAAACTCTTGTGTTCCTGGAAGTTCAGCATTTGAATCTAAATTTCCACCTTCTTCTATTTCAATCATAAATATCTCAAATCTTCTTTTGGAGTCAAATGGAAATATTGGATAACTTATATACTTTCCATTATCCTCAATAAAATGGTCTATATCACTTTTTTGAATCAATTCTATGTCACTTTCCTGCCTCTCCATTAATGATGTAAATGAGATTTTTAGTCCATTAGTTATTTTCTTTAAAGTAGATATAGTAGGATTTACCTCACACTTTTCAATTTGAGATAGCATACTCTTACTTACACCACTAAGTTGTGCAATCTTGTCTAAACTGAGGTGCTTTTCTTTCCTTATCTTTTTTAAATTTTCAGCAATTATTTCATTTAAACTTTGCATAAATACCCCCTAATATATACTAATATAAGACAAGTTATTTTGATTATTAAATAGATTTACTAACTTAATACAATCTTTTTATCCATTATAATGTACATTATGTTTAATATATATTACTTTTTTAAGAATGTAAATAGTTTTCTGAAATTTTACGAAAATGAACAAATAAAAAACTAGTAACCCATATTTTTACAAGGCTACTAGCTTTTATTATAATAATATTTCATTTTAACTATAAAACTTAGATGCACCTATAAGCTGTCTCTTAGAAACAATCTTAGCTAGGTTTGCTAATGAAGAAATTTTTATATCTTTAAAAGAAACTAAAAATACAAACTTAAAATCTGTAAATTCTTGATTTATATTGTATATATCAAAATAACATCTCAAATTATCAAATAAGTAATTATCTTGTAAATCTGCTTCTATCTCATCAGTAGCATCTTTTAAATACGCTCTTACATCTTCAAATAAAACACTAAAATAAGACTCATCTATTTCTTCACCTAACTCTTCCAATATTTCTTCTATATCTAAATCATCCATATCAAAAGAATTTCCTGCCAACTGGCAATCAAATACCAATATATTTTCTTGATTTATAGTATTTGATATATCTTGTACATATTCGAAGTCTGGACGTAATTCTAAAATGTCTTTTATTTCACTGCTCTTTACATGGATTTTTCCTTTTCTATTTTCAATTTTTAAATCTATCATATGCTCCCCCTTTCAATCTACAAATCTTTTAAATACCTTGTTTTATAATCTTTTCAATATCTATCCAATTATTAACTCTAACTATATTTTTATGTTTAACATCTTTATTATAGTTAGTATCCAGAAGTATTACTTTAACACCATCATCAGCTAATTGCACTGAGTTTAGAGGATTATCTTCTATAAATATGTCACAACTCAGTTCTCTTGCCTTTTCAACTTTATAATCACTTCCTAATAAGTAAACATCTATATCTGAAAATCCTTGTCTCGATAGCCAATTTTTAGTTACATCAGTTAAACACTCATGTCTAGCCGTTACAAAAGATAAATTATGTCCTTTAGATAATGCACTAATTACCTCTGTCGCACCCTCTACAATCTTTGCTTCATCATATGAATGTATATACTTATTATTAAACTCCGCATATACATCTCTTATTCCCGAACCATATAATTCTTCCCAATTATGTGTTATACACTCTGCTTCAGTTATGTTTTTATTAAAAATATCATTTAGGTATGGAAGAAAATGATAAGGGCTTGTTATTGTTCCATCTATATCAATACATATATTCAATTTGTTCATTTTTACCTCCATGTAACATTTATTGATTTGATTAATCAAATATTATAGCACAGCTTTAATTATAAATCAAAACTCTAGATATGACTATACCTATATAATACCAAAAAGCTTGCATATTTAAGCAAGCTTTTCGTAAATTTTACATTTTTAACTAATATATAAGTTTTTCTAAGGTTGGTTCCACTCCAAATTGTGCTTTCAGTTCTTTATATTCTTTTAATGCTTTATCATTATTTGTTTTAGTTTTTATCGCTCTTATCATTAAATTTTTGGGTGTATCAAGTGGAGATATGTATTCTACCACAGAAGTATCATATCCATTGCCTTCTAATAACAATGTTCTTAGACCATCAGTTATTAAATCTGCAAATCTAGCTTTAAATACTCCATGTTTTAATATTGGCTCCATAGCTTCATATCTATATTGCCCTAATAACTCCTTATGACAACATGGCACTACTACTATAGCTTCAGATTTTGCCCTAATTCCTAGACCTATTGCCATATCTGTAGCCGTATCACAAGCATGTAGGCTTATTACAAGGTCAACATCTCTATTAGGCGTATAATTAGTCAAGTCCTCTTTTATAAATGACATATTCTTATAACCTAAGTTTTTAGCCATATTTCTTGATGCTTCTATAACTACATCTGAATAATCTATACCTATAAAATAACAGTTTTTCTTCAATACTTCTTTTATATAAAAGTTTAAGACAAAGCTTAGATAAGATTTTCCACAGGCACAGTCCAAGATAGTTATACAGTCTTTATCCTGTATTTCTTTTAAGATATTATCTATCAATTCAACAAAATGGTCTATCTGATTGTACTTTCTTATTTTATCATTTTTTATCTTACCATCTTTTGTAAGTACTCCAATTTCTTTTAAAAGTGCATTTGCCTGTCCTACTTTTACATAATAATCTCTGTTCTTTATTTGAGATGCTGTAAATTCATCTATTTTGGGTACTTCTTCTTTATTGTCTAGATATTTTACATTTACCTTCTTATTGTCTCCTTCAATTACAACAATAGTTCCTCTCTCAACATATTTAAACACTAATCCATCATAGTTTTCTGCCTCTTTAGAAATATTCTTAAGCAATTCATTAAATGTATATAAATCTGATTTTCCTTTAAAATTAAATTTATACTTATTATCTTCCTCTATTGCAATTCCTTTAAACTCTTTTCTTCCAGATTTAAAAATCACCTCTAACTCAATAAAAAAATCCCTATTATCGAGGTTCCTTTGAGTAATCCCCATAAAAAACATATTTAGTTTTCCTATACTCTGCTTATTCATCGTAATCTCCCTTTTAACTTATATCATTAAATCTTATTAATTGATATTATTTGTTTCTTCGTTGTTTATTTCTTCTTTTAAATCATTCAATCTATTTTTAAAACTTTCTATCTGCTTATCTGACAAATCAAGATACTCAGTTATCTTCCCTATATATTTAGGGCTTTTAGTATTTATTAATTTTAAAGCACTTTCCATAGATTTTTCTCTAAGTTCATATGCTTTCTTTACATCATCTCTAGCATTACTCAATGTTTCTGTATACTTCTCCTTAGAAAGTTCTGGAATCTGCATATTTTCATATTCTTTTACAACTTCTTTACACTTGTTTCTGGCATTTGTAACATCTTTTTTTATACTAGATAATTTAGTTATATTTTTTACTATATCCTTAGTGTAAGGTATGCATTCTCTCATTGGAACTAAAGCTACTCTTTCTATATTATAAATTTCTTTCTTAAAAATTCCTATACTTTCTATATCTATTTTTTTTATATCTTCACTATTTTTTTCTTTAATTGTATATCTATTATTTTCTTTTGTAGTATCTTCTTGTTTTTCTGATTTATTATTCACTGAAACATTACTATCAGAATCATTCTTTTCTTTTGCATCATTACTTTCTTCTTCATTACTTTCTTTACTCTGTGTATTTTTATCTTGTTTACCATTTAAATCTTTACTCTTTGATAACTCTTCATTCTTTTCCTTATCCTGTTTTAAATCAGTACTTTCTTTTTCATTAAAATTTGATACATACTTTTCATCATATATCTCATCAGAAATATAATTATGGTAATACATAGATTCTTTTATTTTATTAAGTCCACTCATATAAATATTACTTATCATTATTGTTGTAGCCAATACCACATAAATACTACTGTAGATACAAGACCTCTTAAAATTCTTGTAATTTCTGAATATCACTACTAAAGGAATAAGATATAAAAATATAAAAACTAATATCCACCTCATAAGTCGTGTCTCCTTTCTCAAAACCGAAATCCCTCAAATATTTATTTTTAATCATGTATCTTATAGTATTTACCAATTTATGTTTTTTAATCGTGAACTTTTATTAAATTAAATTCTGTATAGTCACAAGATGCTAATGTATATTCTACTCCATTTCGAATCCCCTTCAATCCCATTTTGAAAGATTCTTTACCATGCAAGTGACCATAAATCACCTTTTCAACATTATATTCTTCAAATAACTTTGTAAATAAAGATTCATCTAACTTGTCATTTGTAGGGGGATAATGAGTAATCACAATTATTTTTGAGTGACCACTTTTACGAGCAGATTCTAATGATAGTCTAATTCTATGTTCTTCTCTTTTATAAACTTTTTCATCAGTCTCATCAAATTTAACATTATTAGGACATATCCAACCCCTACCTCCACAAATTGCATAATCTTTATATTCATAAAAGTTAGTCTGAATAAAACGCATATTTTCATATAGCTTATTTAAACTTGTAACGGTTGTCCACCAGTAATCATGATTTCCTTTTATAAGTATTTTCTGACCTGGAAGTTTGCTTATTATATCTAAGTCTTTTTTAGCTTCTATTAAATTAATTCCCCAAGATGTATCTCCTAGCACTAAGACCATATCTTCTTCCTTAACAACTTCTTTCCAATTATCTATAATCTTCTTTTCATGACCATCCCAATTACTTCCAAAGATATTCATTGGCTTATTGACTGATGTTGAAAAATGTAAATCACCTATAGCATATAAACTCATAATATCATTCCTTTCTTGATTACACTAAATAGGCTGTCTCTTTTTAGAAATTATTTTCCATTAAGAGGCAGCCCCATTAATATTTAGCAAATTTTCTACAAGTAGTTACTGAACTACTTTATCATCTACCTTAGTATCCTTATATTGCTCTAGTAATATATCTATTTCTTGTTTTAATTCCAAAATTTCAGTTATATTTTTATCTGTTTCGGTTCTATCGAGTTTTCTTTGATACTGCATAGCTTTATGTGTATCACCCAAGTCATATAACTCTTGTATTCTATTTAGAGTATCTCTAATAGCTATAGACTTCATTTGGTACATAGCCTGAGCTTTCATTATGTCCTCTCTTATTTCACTCATTTCTTGGTCTAAAAGAAAGGCAGCATCAGATGCTCTTCTAAGTCTTTCAGCAAGAGTCTCAGGTATGTAATGGTCATATTTATATTTTAATGAATGTTCTATTGTAGCCCAGAAATTCATTGCAAGAGTTCTTATTTGTATTTCACATATAATTTCCTTTGAACCCGCAATGGAGTTTATAGGGTATTTTATTATAACATGATAACTTCTATAACCACTATCTTTGTAATTTGTAATATAATCTTTTTCTCCTATTATAGTCATATCATTTCTTACTTTTATCAAATCAACTATAGCATATATATCCTCAACAAACTGGCACATTATTCTTATACCAGCAATGTCATCAATTTCAGTTTCTATATCTTTTGCATTTATCCTTTTTAACTTAGATATTATAGAAGATATTTTTTTTGTTCTGCCTGTGACAAACTCTATGGGAGAATATTCACCTTTTGCTAAATATTCTTTTCTTATATTTTTAAATTTTATTTTCAATTCCTCTACTGCATGTTCATAAGGTGCTAGTATCTCATTCCATTTTTCGTATTCCATATTGCTCACCCTTTATTTGTTTTTTATGACCTTCTTTATTTTATCATAATTTATTTTGTTTTTGTATAGTAAAGCAATTCTCCATTTTCCAATATATACCCTATTTCTTCTAAATCAACTAAGTAACTTATAACAGATACTAACGAAGATTTAAAAAAATGATACTCTTTATAATTATTGCTTAAATTATTGTTATTTATAATATTTTTTAATAAAATTTCTAAAGATTTCGGTTCTGCAAGCAATGCTCTTATTTGATATAAATATTTTTCTAGAGCAATCAAATGTTTTTCGATTAATTTATAAGAATCTTCTTTTGATATAACTCGCTTGCCATGCCCTAAAACTAAGTACTCAAAATCTACATTTTTTAATTTTTCTAATGAATTTATTTGTTCCTGTATATCATACAGAAACAAGAAGTCGTATTTTGAGAGAATTTCATCTCCTATCAATAAATCGCCAACAAAAATCACCTTATCTTTCGTCAAAACGGCTATACTACCAGGTGTATGACCTTGAAACTCGATTATGTCAAACATTTCATTGTTTAATTCAATTTTTCCAGTTTCTACAGATTTATCTATCTTTATATCATCCAACATTTTATTTTTTAAGATGTTGTCCATAAATACATTGCTCTTTCCCCCAACAATATACTTTGAAAATAATTCTGGATTTTCTATATATAATTTATCGTATTTAGATGACATTATGCACACATCTTTATAATACTCTTTAAATTGATTACATGCTCCATAGTGGTCATCATGACTATGAGTATTTATAATGTATCTAACCTGTATATTATTTTCATCTAATACTTTATTTACTCTCCTAGGTCTTGAACCACATAACCCTGGGTCTATCATAAGTGCTGTGTTATCTTCAAATACATATATTCCTGTATTCGTGCCACCTTTTATAAAAAAGGTATTTCCTTTTACTTTTGTAAGATTCACCTTCTTCACCTCATTTTGACAATATTTATGATACAATTTATTACCTACTAATATAAAACTATACAAGAACAATCCTTTTTATTCTATCTATCGTTCTTTTTCTTATTTTGTGTTCTTTAGATATCCTTATTTTCACATTATATGCTAAATTTCTATAAAGTAATGACTCTATAAAATATTCAACTATACCTCTATCCCTAAAGTCTATATCTATATTTCCACTTGAATAAATCTTTGAGTCTAATATCATAAGCTTGTCAAAAAAACTTAATCTCTCAGATTTACTTAAATAATCTTTATTTGGAATAAATCTATCACAATAATCTATCCTGTAATTTACTACTTCATCATTTATTTCAAATCCATATTGCTTTTTCATTAACTCTCTATAGTTATTATTTTTCTCAATAACATTATCTAAATTTTTATTATAATCCTCTTTTTTCCAATGTCCAAACATCCTACAATTTAATGGTCTAACTTCATATATTAAACATCTATTATTATTATCTTTAAATGGACATGGGTTCTTTCTTGTGTACTCTTCAAAATAATAATCTAATATTTTACTTATACAGCTTTTTTTTAAATCAACTCTATCTTCAAGATAACAAAATATATTCAAAAACTCAATTAAATTTATACCAACTGATTCCATACAACAATTTCCACATCCAGAACAATCTCCTGCTGGCAAGGACTCATATACATCATTTAGTTTGTCAAAGAGCTTATTTTTAATGGAATAATCTATACAATTTAAAATATCTTTATTTTTTATACTAGTCATTATTATTACTCCTTGTTATAATTATTAAGTTAATACAAACAATTATTATAACATATTTTTTAAATTTAATCGCATATGGAGGTATTTTATGAATAGATATACAAAAATAATTAACATGATGGGAAGTTATTACACAAAAGACTTCGAAAAAGAAAAAAAGAATGTAATAAAAGTTAGAGAAGTCAAAGAAGATACAGTTAGAAAATTTTTCTTACAAGGAGACTGTGAAGTTCTTGTGGTATTTGAGGATACTGGAAAAGAAATACTTCTTGATGATTTTTCTCCTGAAGAAGACATCAAAAAATATTTAGGAGCAAAATTCATAAACAAAAAAAGATAGTTATCAAAAATAGTTCTAAAATTAAAATTTAATAAATGTACAGTTATAATTCTATATAATTATAGTTAAAAGCTATCTTTTATTGCTTTTTTAGACTTTAAGATAGCTTTTTTTCTATTTTTTGTAAAATAATTCCATAATTTACATTAATAATTCACAAAATGATATAATATAACAAATAGATAAATTTTTAAATTTCTAAATACATAATTAATATTTTGCGAGGTGATTTTATGCAAATTTATTTTAGAGTTAAGGCTGTTGGCAAACGCAAACCTATGCTAGAACTTACCCCTTTTGATGTATCTGACAACATCAATTGCCTAAAAGAAGCTATCTCTGAAATTGTATCTAAAAATGTTCTTGAATATAATGAGAAAATCCCAGAAAAATCAATAGTAAACTTCTTAACTAATGAAGAGATTGAATCTCAAGCTAATATTGGAAAAGTTGGATTTGGTTCTATTTATAATGAAAATAAACAATCTGTAGAAAAAGCAATAGAGGTCGCATTACAAGCTTTTAAAGATGGAATCTACAAAGTGCTTATAAATGAAGATGTTATTGAAGAGCTTGATTCCCCTATAAATCCGAAAAGTGGGGATATATTTACTTTTATAAGACTTACCTTGCTTGCTGGAAGAATGTTTTAAAATAAATAATTTGGAGGTAAATAAATGTTAGAACGTACTAGAGTAGAAAAAAATCCTAAAATAATTGAAAATTTTAAAAATAATTTTACTAAATCTTCTTCAAAAAAGTACTATGACTTAGCAAAATCTCTTTGGGACTGCATAGAAAATAGTTCATACTATTATAGAGAACCTGAAGACAAATTCTTAAATATGATAAAGAAATACTACAATTGCCACTACTACGAGATTAAAAATATGGACGAACTCCTTTCTGGACCTTTAAAAAATGCATTAGAATTAATATTTACTTCTGAACAAGTAGAAGAACTTTGTCAGTTAATTAAAAGAACAATGGATTATACATATTCAAGAGGATATTACCGCAAAGGTTACCGTTCAAATAGACTTGTAGATTATTTTAGAGGTATAATAAGATTTATTTCAAGCTATGTTGATTTGATTTATTATGATTTTTCAGTTATAGATTATCTTACTCTTCCAAATAAAGTCTTGTACTACGACTCTATAATGAGTGATAAAATAGCACTGGAAATAGATAAAGGAAATCAAGAAGTAATAAGTGCCTTGGAAGAAGTAATATTTGGAGAAAATCAAACTGCCCTACTTACAAGACAAATGATAATTGGTATTATGAAAAGTCATAGTGAGAAATGCTATGAAATGCTTTCTAAACTTCTTTTAGCAGCTAAACAACAAGAAGGGCTTAGACAGCAAATTGTAGAGAGTTTAGATGAGGGTACAATTCCTGCATCAATATACATGTTAAAAACTATTTTGGACAATAATTTAGAGAGATTTAGTTCTGTTATAAGAGCCTTGGATACGTGGACAGGACTTGGTTTTTCAGACCAAAAACCTGGAATAATACGTAAATGCTTAGAACTCTCATATAAATCATTGACTGATGAAAAGTTCCGTATAGAATCAATTAATAGCAATGATAATCTTGAAATTTATTTTGCCTTATGGGCTACTGCAACTTACAACATATATGACTCTTACTCTCTTATTGAAAATTTACTTTCTTATCAGGAAAAATATAAAAAGCTTGTAGCTCTTTACTTCCTATCACATACAGAAAGTACATATTTTAAACATTCTATAGCATCTAAAAATATTAAGGGTGATGATTTAGAGATTCTAGTATGGGTAATTAGAAACTTTTATGTGGAAAGTTCTGTTGGCTACTACTATAATTGGCAAAACAAAGAAACTGGTTTTGATTTGTCAAACACTCCTATTGACAAAAACTTTGATGCTAGAAAAGAACAATTTGAAAGTCTAAAACATACTTTAGAAATTTTAAATTCAAAGACAAAATCATTTTCGGGGAGTGTATTTCCATGGACTTGGATTGAAATTTCTTCTCACGAAATACTTAAGTGTATGATGACTCTAACAGCATACGATATGAATGCCCAATTTATAGATGTTCTTATGGAAAATTGTCATCTTATGAGTTCAGATTTAAGAGCTTCACTTATAATTAATTTCATAAATGAACCAAAAACAGATAAACAGCGTAATTTCTTATTTGAATGTTTAAGTGATAAGAGTGTTTCCAATAGAGAAACTGTATTGAGTCTACTTAGAAAACTTGAACTAACAGATGTAGAATTAGATAAGATAACCAATCTACTATCTTTAAAGACAAGCTCTATTAGACAAACAGTAATAAAAATTTTACTTGAACAAGATGATTCAAAATTGGAGAATATTGCTTCTTCACTGATAAAATCTTCAAATTCTCAAAAATGCCTTGGAGGTCTTGAAATTGTAAACTTATTAAAAGACAATGCTGATAAACAAGAACTGTATAAAAATCTTATTTTATTGATAGAAGATATTAATAAATCTAAAAAGAATACATCTCAAGTTCAAATACTAATTGATAATTTGTTAGGTAAAGCAAAAAATGATTATTGCAAAGAAAATGGTTTTGGAATATATAACCCTGAAAACAAGGTTCAAATTCCTGAACAATTTGACTTTAAAGATGATTCTTCTAGTTCATCAAAACTTAATAAAATTATTTCAAATATAAGTTTATCTACTAGTGAGGATTCTGTTTCTTTAGCAACAAAAAAAGAAGCAAAAAAAATTCTCGATACAGATATAAATAAAATAATAAAAGTTTATGAAAAATTTGATGAGCTTATTACTGAAAATGCAGATTATGAATATGAAGTTGAAAGATGGTCAGGTAATGTAGACAAAGTACTTTTAGGTTACTCTACTTATAATTTGACTCCTATTAAATATAAAGTTTCTAATGATACTCTAGATAATTATCCATTGGCAGAACTTTGGAGAGAAACTAGTAAAAAACTCAAATTAGACTACAAATTAATACTTAATATTTTATTTTATAGTATAAGTACATGCGGATATAATGAAACAGAAAAAGATTGGTTTTCATCTATCTATTCAAATGTCCTTGACTATAAAAAACAAAAGAAAATATATACAAAACTTGAAAAATTGAAATTTAATGCACTTACAAGAAAACTTTTAAGCGTTTTACTAAATGAGTTTGACCATAAAGAAGTATTTGACTATTGTTTGAAAATATACTATAAACTTAGAAACTTATTGACTATAGAACAATGTAAAAAGCAAAGAGTTGAATTTACTAAAAACTATTATAGGAAAAATGAATACTGCCCTGCTTTAGATGCTCCTATTTTAAATTATTGGCTTGATAAAGCACATTCATTTATTTACGATGATATTTCTTTTACTAAGTTTTTCTACACTACATTTTCAAGCTATCAATTATTAGAATATAAATTTCCTTTCTATACTAGCATAGGTGTATTTGCTCGTGCATATGAATTAGGATTAATGACTGACGAACAAGTGAATAGAGAAATGATAAGTGGATACAATGCACCAAATATAATAAGAACGCTAACAAATCCTAGATGGTCTGGTGACACATTAGAAAAATATCCTTGGCTTAAAGATAACTTAAAAATTGTTACAAACAGAATTATAGAAATTGAATCACGTAGAGGTGATATGCCAACAGAAGTGTCTCATCTCGCTAATAATATACAATACTTTGAAGGTATAAATTATTTTGTAAACATCTTAGTTGCTCTTGGTAAAGAAACTTTCCAGAGAGGATATTCATATGGTAGCAATTATTCAAAAAAAGATGTTTTAAGTTCTCTGCTTAAAAATTGCTATCCTACTAAAGAAGACAACTCAAAAGAGTTAAAAAAATTACTTAAAAATACTGACATTACTGAACTTAGATTAATAGAATCTGCTATGTACGCCCCTCAATGGGTCAATATAATTGAAAAATATCTAAACTGGAAGGGTCTAAAAAGTACAATTTGGTACTTCCATGCACATATAAATGAAGGTTTCTCTGCACAAAAAGAATCAGAGGTTGCTCTATTCTCCCCTATTTCACCAGGTAGTTTTATTGATGGGGCATTTGACATAGACTGGTTTTTAGATTCATATAAGACTATTGGAGAAGAAAAATTCAATATACTTTACAAATCAGCCAAGTATATAACTAGTGGTGGTAACTCTCATAGACGTGCACAACTCTATGCTGATGCTACACTTGGTAAGCTTGATAAAGACATATTAATGAAAGAAATTGAAACGAATAGAAATCAAGATAAATTGAGAAGTTTCTCTTTACTTCCTATGAAAAAAGGAGACCTTAAAGAAGCAACTTTCCGTTATGAATTTATCCAAAAATTTGCTAAAGAAAGTAAACAATTTGGAGCACAACGTCGTGAAAGTGAATCAAAGGCTTGTACAATAGCACTAGAAAATCTGGCTAGAAGTGCTGGATTTGGAGATGTAAATCGTATGATGTGGGCTCTTGAGACTGAAAAACTAAATGAAGTTGTTCATCTATTTAAACCAAAGGATATTGATGGTACTTCAATTTGGATAGATGTTGATGAAAATGGAAAAGCATCTACTAAAGTTCAAAAAGGCGATAAAGCTTTAAAGAGTATACCAAAAGCTATTGCTAAACATCCATATGTACTTGAACTTAAATCTGTTCAAAAAGATTTAAAGAGCCAGTATTCTCGTGCAAAACAGAGTTTAGAGCAAGCTATGAAAAATGAAATAGTATTTACAGTTAAAGAAATTTCCAATATCTATAAAAATCCAGTTATCTGCCCTTTGATTAAAAATTTAGTGTGGGTATGTGATGATAATATTGGATATGTTTATAATGATAAGTCTAAGTTCTTTATTTGCAATATAGAAGGTGATACTTATAAATTGACCGCAAAAAATAAATTAAAACTTGCACATCCAGTTCATTTGTTTGAGTCTGGTAAATGGAGTGAGTTCCAACATGACTTATTTAGTAAGCAAATTGTTCAGCCATTTAAGCAGGTGTTCCGTGAGTATTATAGAATAAATAGTGATGAATTATCTGAAAAAACTATATCTCGTAGATATGCTGGGCATCAAATCCAGCCGAAGAAAACTGTAGCACTTCTTAGAAATCAACTTTGGACTATCGATTATGAAGAAGGTTTACAAAAAGTGTTTTACAAAGAAAATATAGTGGCAAAAATGTTTGCACTTGCTGATTGGTTTTCACCAGCAGACATTGAGCCTCCTACTATTGAAACAGTAGAATTCTTTGATAGAAAAACTTATAAAGGCTTAGAATTGGATTCAATACCTCCAATTATATTCTCAGAAGTTATGCGTGATATAGACCTTGTTGTAAGTGTCGCTCATGCCGGTGGTGTTGACCCTGAAACGAGCCACTCTACTGTAGAAATGCGTATAGCAATTGCTAAAGAACTTTTATTATTATTAAAAGTTAACAATGTCAACTTTGAAGGCTCTCATGCTCTTATCGCAGGTAATTTAGGTGAGTATTCTGTACATATGGGTTCTGGTATTGTGCATAAAAAAGGAATGGGTGCTTTAAATATACTTCCTGTACATTCTCAAAGTAGAGGTAAGATATTCCTTCCATTCGCTGATGAAGACCCTAAAACTGCTGAGATTATGTCTAAGATATTATTACTTTCTGAAGATAATAAGATTAAAGACCCTAGTATTTTAAGTAATTTATAAATATAAAACTACATCTAAAATATATTGGACTTTCTAATTTTTTAAAGAAAGTCCAATATATCCTACATTATAATTTATATAGATTAAATCATAATTACAAATAATTTTTATATAAACTTCTCTTATACATTATCTTTACAGTACTTATTGTATTACATAAAAAGAATTTTTCTTCTCTTTTCACTAGAACCTTTTAACCCTATAAAATCTATATAGAAAATCTTTTTCTAGAGATTTGTTTAATATGGCATTTTCTTGAAAATTTATAAACCGTATCTCTAATGAAGATTTATTTATAGGTATAACCTTATGTATAAACCTTAGATTTACTATGTATTGTCTATGAGTCATAAAGAAATTAGGAGGTAGGCGTTTTTTTAAATCATCAAAGTTTTCATAAAACTTTATTATATCTTCATCTTTAGTGTATAGATTAATTGCTCTTGAATTTTTCTCAAACATAACTATATCATCAAAATTAATCATATGTGTCTGCTTCCTTATTTTATATACAAAAAGAGTATCTTCTATAAAATTATTATTAGCAATTTTATGGGAGTTGATATGGTCTATTGCTATATTAATTAAATCAAGTATTTTTTCTTTTTTAAATGGTTTAACTATAAAATCTATAGGATGCACTTTAAAGCTTTCAAGACTATAATCAGCAAAACCTGTCACAAATACTATATGTATATCCTTATCTATAGAAAGAATTTCTTTAGCAGAATCAATCCCATTTTTATATGGCATATCAACGTCAATAATTAATAAGTCTATTTTCTCGTTTTTTATAAATTCGATTGCCTCTATGCCATCCTTAACCTTTTTAACATAATCTACATATCCAGATTCTTTAACTATGTTTGCTATATCATCTCTTACAATTTTATCATCGTCGCAAATTAAAACTTTTATCATAGACTTCTCTACTCCTAACTAATAATATTTGGGGATTAAGATTACAAATTCAGTTAAAAAATCATCACTATTTACAAGTATACAATAATCATACTTATCTAATATATTTTTAACTACATATAACCCAAAACCTCTATCCTGTCCTTTTTTAGTACTATAACCATCCCAAAATATACTTTCAACATTAGGTATTTTAGGACCATTATTTTTTATGACTATAATATACTGAAATTCATCTTCATATGCATGTAATCGTATATATTTTTTTTCCTTTTTTATAGTAGACAAAGACTCTATTGCATTGTCTATTATATTTAATAGTACTGAACTCATATCATTAGGTTCAATCTCTAAATTATCCATAAAATCTTGAATATAGACATCAAAAGATATGTTCTTTTCAAGGCATTCCTCATATTTTAAGGAAACTATAGCATCTAAATAAGATATTTTCCCATATCTTGAATTTTTTGACTCAAAGCTATTTGACATACTCATTATATATACTTTGGCATCTTCAGCTAACCCAGTATTTAATAAAGAATATACTACTTGTAAATGTTTTAAATAATCATGTTTTTGACTCCTTAATTTTACGATTATATTGTCCTTATGATTTATTTTACTATCTAATTTTTGTAGCTTGTACTCTTGTTGATTGTTATTATTTATCAATTTTATAAATTTAAATCCTATATAACAACTTAAAATACTTAAAATAAAAAAAAGTATAATATTTAATACTCCTTCAAGTAAAAAGTTATATCCTAAACTTAATCGTATATATTGAATACCCTCCATAAATAATATCCATACAAAACACGACACAAAAAATGTCAATATTCCTCTTTTTAATATGTCTAATTCTTTATAAAACCTGTACTTATTCATTATAAGATTACTAAATATAAACAAAGTTAGTATTGCTATAGGAAATATAAAATCATTCTCCATAATTCTCCTCCCCATAAACACTTCATATGAGTATTATATCATTTTAAAAAAATTATGTAAAAAATAAAAATTTACATGTATATTGATTAAACTTGCAAAAACATACCTAAACTTATACAACTAGGTACTTAAAACTTGAAAATACTTATTTTGCTATGTATTTTAAATAAATATATAATTGACTTAATTAAGAAAGGAAGTGGTAAATATGAAAGATAATTTGAAAATAGTACTAAGATACATAAAAAGTTATAAAGCTAGATCTTTAGCAATTATTCTGAGTATAGTTCTTGCTACATCACTCATTGTTGGTATTGGTACCCTCTCAAGAAGTGCTCAGCAAGCAGAAGTAGATTTATTGAAAAGAGAACTTGGAACTGACCATGTATACTTTAAAGATATAAATAAAAATCAGTTAGAACTCATAAAGTCTAGCAAAGATATTAAAAATTTAGGTATAACATCTCACTATGGGCATACAGATATTAATGAAAAATTACCTATAAACATAGAATATGCAAATAAAAATTACTTAACTAGTCAGTCTACACTTATAAAAGGTCACCTTCCAAAAGCTAGCAATGAGGTGGTAGTAGAAAAATGGATTTTAAATAGTATGGGTTTAAAACCAGAGATAAATCAAGACATCACTTTAAAATTATATCAAAAAGAAAAGCCAGAGACGTTTAAGGTTGTAGGAATACTTGAAGATAGACTTAGTCCGAAAAAAAAAGGTTTATGTGAAATTTTTTTAAATCTCAATGAATCAGAATTGGACAAGTTTTCTTTTACTTATGTTGAATTTAATGAGCACAGTGATATAAATAAAAACATAGATAATATAGTAAAAGATGCTAAGTTGGATAAGAATAGTATGGGAAAAAACAAAATGCTTATAGAGTCTACTATGGAAAATGGTATTTTAGATAACTCAAGTAAATATACTGCAATTGCTATGAGCATATTTTCTGGTATTGTAATATATAGCATCTATGTTATATCAATATACCAAAGAATACAGGAATATAGTATCTTAAGAGCTATTGGAGCAACTAATTTTAAAATTTTCAAGCTTATGTTTTATGAACTTTTTATACTTGCTTTGATAGCAATACCTCTAGGTATATGTATAGGTATTGGTGGTGCACAAATATTTAATAGAACTGCAGGAAATATTCAATTTGAAGGAAATGTAAAGATTACCCCTTTTGTTATTCCAGATAAAATAATACTTTTATCAATTGGATGTATAATACTAACAATACTAATTATAAGTTTTTTTACATATTTAAAGATAAGAAGAATCTCTCCTATCGATGCTATAAGAAAAACTTTTGGAACTGATAAAAATATAAATAAAGTTAATTCTTTAATATCAAAATTAACTTTAAATATATCAGTGACAAAATATATCTCTGCTAAAAACATCCTTAGAAATACAAAGGGATTTATTATAATTATATTATCCATGAGTATAGGAGGTATAATGGTCATAAGGGAGAATTATAAATATTCTTTTTCAGATATACAAAACAAAAGTGGTCAAGAAAAAACATATATGAATGCAGATTTTATTCTATCAAATCTTACTTTCAAGCTAAATGAAGATTATAAGGCTAATTCTATCAAGGATATAAATGGTCTTAACGATGCTCAGATAGACAAAATTAAAAATATAGATGGAGTTGAGAAAGTCAAAACTGCTAGCCTCTTAAATACAAGAATAGAATTAGATAAAATAAATAAATTGGATTACTACGAAATTATGAATTCAACGCCTTATCATAAGGACTATCCTCTATTAACAAAAAATAAGACTACTGGTAAATATACACTAACA
The DNA here is from genome assembly GCF_020662285.1 of Clostridioides sp. ES-S-0108-01. Classification (NCBI taxonomy): domain Bacteria; kingdom Bacillati; phylum Bacillota; class Clostridia; order Peptostreptococcales; family Peptostreptococcaceae; genus Clostridioides; species Clostridioides sp. ES-S-0108-01. The sequence continues at coordinate 44,954 of NZ_JADGMN010000019.1, forward strand.
CAAAAGTTAAGAGGTTATAATGATGAGATGATAAATTCATTAGAAAAATACTTAGTAAGTGGAAGTATAAACTTGGAAAAAATGAAAAAGGAAAACCTAGCTATAGTATATGTCCCACAAATTTCTAAAACAAATAAATACAACAAGAGTTATATTCCTGGTGTAGGAACACCAGTTGTAAATATAAAAGTAGGAGATACTATAAAAATCAAATATCCAAAAGGTGAAATAGATACAGAACTTTACTTTAGTCAAAAAGATAATTATGAATATCTAGAATATGAATTTAAAGTTGGAGCTATTGTAAGTTATCCTTTTGCAGATAACGAGTCGTACTCTTCGGATGATGGCATAGATGTAATAACGAGTAGCGAATATCTAAGAAAATTAACTGGCGCAGATAAATATAACGCAGTTTATATAGATGTTAATAAAAATGCAGACATTAAAAAAATAAATACACTTTTAGGTAAAATAGGAAGTGAAGCTCCTGGAACTACAACAGTAAATATGTCAGTGGAAAAAGAAACCTCTGATAATATGACAGCTAGAGCCCTGATTTATGCTTATGGAATAATAGCCGTTCTGTTCATAATTAGTGTATCTAACATAATAAATAACATAAGTTATAGCTTGACTTCAAGAACTAGTGAATTTGGAATGTTAAGAGCTATTGGTATCTCTGAGAGAGGATTTAAAAATATGATACTCTATGAGGGAATATTATATGGAACAATCTCAAGTGTAATTACCATTGTAGCAGGACTTATAATACAGTTTAGAATGTATTACACGCATGATTATGTATCATATGGATTGGGATTTTCAATAGATTACAAAGTATATATCCTAGTTACTTTAGCAAACATAATTGTAGGTATTCTAGCTACATACATTCCATCAAGGAAAATAAATAAAATTAGTATAGTTGAAGCTATAAACATCACAGAATAGGAGGAATGATTATGTCTATATTAGAAATTACTAACTTAGGTAAGATTTATGGAAAAAAGGAAACATCTGTGCATGCACTAAAGGATGCAAATTTAAAAGTAAATAAGGGTGAGTTCGTTGCGATAATTGGACCAAGTGGAAGTGGAAAAAGTACATTTCTACATTTAGTAGGTGGTCTTGAGAGACCAAGTAATGGTACTATAAAAGTTGCTGGTAAAGATATATGTTGTCTTTCAGATAAAGAACTAGCAAGATATAGAAGACAAAAAGTAGGATTTGTCTTTCAACAGTATAATCTAATTCCTGTATTAAATGTAAAGGAAAATATAGAATTACCATTAAAGTTAGACAATAAAAAAATAGATAAAGAATATATTGAAGACCTTATAAATTTATTGGGGCTTAATGAAAGGAAAAATCATCTTCCCAATCAATTATCTGGTGGTCAACAGCAAAGAGTTGCTATTGCACGTGCTTTATCTGCAAAGCCAAGTATAATACTAGCAGATGAGCCAACAGGAAATTTGGATAGTAAAACTACAGAAGAAGTCATGGATTTACTAAAAAGTTCTATAAAAAAATATAACCAAACTCTTATAATAATAACACATAATGAAAATATTGCTAGAAAAGCAGATAGAGTTATATCTATAATAGATGGAGAGCTTAAGTTAAACTGACACTCTAAACTACTTATAGAAAAGAGGATTTAAATGTTATTTGTTTTAGGTAATTTAAATTTAGACTTGGATTTTGACTACAGAATAATAAGAGAAGAAAACGAAGATGTAGATATATTTATAGATATTAATTATCGTAGCTTAGATATAAATACTGATGGCTCTAACTTATTTAATTCTAGAATCCAATTTCCATTTGTAAAAGCATTAATTTTGAGGTTAAATAGAAACAATCAACTTATGACAATCCATTTATTAAGAGACATAGATTTATTTTCTGCTTTTACCAACTTTGAAGTAGATTATACTGACTCTATAATAAATATAAAAAATCAAAATGAGAAAGTTATTCTAAATAAATCTATCAAAAAGTAGTAAGGGGGCCTTAATAGGCCCCAATTCTTTTTGTTTTCTAAACTTATTATATCATGATAAATAAATTAGTCAATAGAATTTTCTGAATATTTTTATAATTTTTTCATAAAGTTTTTTGCATATTATGCTTTAAAATTATATGTAATAAAAAAATTTTACGACTAATTTTAAAGTTATTTGATTAAATATACATATATAAGGTTTTTCTCTGACATAACAACATTAGTAAGTTCGATTGAAGGTACATCTACCCAACCTATAAAGTCCTTTTGGTGCACCTGCCTTAACTGATGCTTCATGTACAACTCTAGCAGAGTACAGTTTTTAGCTCTTGGATGAGGAGCCTACTGGTTCAGTAATCCTCGTAAAACCAAATGCTTCATCTTTTTCTATTACACCACAAGTTTTAGTATCTTTATAAGTATTATAGGTATATTTAGGCAATTTATTTTAAATAAAAGTAAATTTAGTTAAGTATGTGATTGGGTAAAAGTATAATATAATAATAATTTTTATATCAAATTCGTAGTATTTATGTAAGAAATAAAATTTTATATAATCTTTTTTCATTAAATTTTTTTCTTTTTACAACAAATACCCACCACCTTTTGATATAATGTTTTTATCAATTATTATTATATTCAAGTTTTGAAAGGAGTATTAAAATGAGTTTATTAGTTTTCGGACATAAAAATCCAGATACAGATTCAATATGTTCTGCAATTTCATTAGCACATTTAAAAAACAAACTAGGAATAAAAGCAACAGCTTATGCTTTAGGAGATATCAGAAAAGAAGCTAAATATGCCTTAGATTACTTTAAGGTAGATGCACCTGAAATTTTAGATAATGTTAGAATACAAGTTAGAGATTTAAATTATGATAAAGTAGTGCCTTTAACTCCTACTTCATCTATATTAGAAGCTTATAATCTTATGGATGAAAAAAATGTTAAAACGCTACCTGTAACTTATGATGATGGAACTTTTGCTGGTATCATTACTATGAAAGAAATAGCTAAAAACCTACTTCATCAACACTTTACAACTATACACACATCACTATCAAACATTTGTAAAAACCTTAATGGTACTATACTTGTGGATTGTGGTGAAGATGTAAAAGGTAGAGTAGTTACTTTATCATTTGGGATGGAGACTCTAATAGAGACTTTAAAAGAAGGAGACATAGCTATTGTTGGTGATAGATATGATAGTATTGAATACGCTATTGATACAAAAGTCAAACTTTTAATACTTACTAATCATACAGAGATTTCAAAAGATTTGTTAGCTCTTGCTAAAATAAATGGAGTGTCTGTTGTTTCTGTTGAAAGTGACAATTATAAAACTTCTAATGTAATAAATCAATGTAGTTTCTTAGACTCTATAGAAACCACAGAAAATCTAATTACATTCAAAGAAGATGACTACATGGATGAAATAAAAGAGATTATGCTAGAGACTAACTTCAGATCTTATCCTATATTAGATGATGATAACAAGTTTTTAGGTTTAATTTCAAAAGGTCATCTATTAAATCCTTCTAAAAAGAATGTCGTTTTAGTTGACCATAATGAATATGCCCAAAGTGCTGATGGAATTGAACAGGCAAATATAGTTGAAATAGTTGACCATCATAAACTTGGCGGTATTTCTACTGATGTTCCTATGTCTTTTAGAGTAATGCCTGTTGGATGTAATAGTACTATAATTTATCAAATGTACAAAGAAAATAATGTTGAAATACCTTATGAAATAGCTGGTCTTCTTTTATCTGCTATATTATCAGATACATTATTATTTAAATCTCCAACAACAACTGACATGGATAAGAAAGCTTGTGAAGAATTAAGTAAAATAGCAAAAATAGATATGGAAAAGTATGCTATGGATATGTTTAAATATGGTACTTCTTTAGATGAATATACTATAGAAGAAATAATAAATATGGATTTTAAAGAGTTTAATATGAGTGGACATAGAGTTGGTATTGGACAAGTATTTACTTTAGACATAGACTCTATATTCTCTAAAAAAGATGAATTTTTATCTTATATAAATTCAACTGATTATGATAAATTAGTTCTTGCAGTTACAGATATAATCAAGGAAGGTTCTTATTTAATTTATAAAGCAGAAGATAGATTAATTGCAAACGCATTTGGTGTTGAAGGTGTTCAAGGTACATTTGCACCAGGTGTTGTATCAAGAAAAAAACAATTAGTGCCTAATTTAACTACTGCAATCAAAAACTTTAAATAATATAAAATTTTTAAACAACAAAAAAAGGGTGTCTCAAAATGAACTTTTTAGTTCATGAGGCACTCTTTTTTGTATGAAATTAAATATATTTTCACCATTTATATTTTAAGTCATAACAGTATCAGCTATTCTAAATATCGTCAGAGTAGCTGCAGTTCCTGCTGATTGACCATTTCGTATTCCTACTGTTGTAGATGAAAAATTATTTATAGTGAAAGTAGTTCCAGCAAATAGAAAACCAGCAAAATAACCAGAAATTACTCCTCCACCTCCTGGCTCAGTAGTAAGACCTGCTAAGTCTCTCCCTCCTAAAATTGGAAATAGGATAGCGAAAGAATATTGATTTATACTTGATGAACCTGGTTGCAATGCTACTGAAACCGATATATAATATACACCATTTTCCTGTACTGTAAATGTACCATTTTCATCTACTGTTATACTTGAACTATTTCCTATTATTGCTTGCCAACCTGTTATAGCTTCTCCATTAGCTAGTATTTGTGCAGACGGTGCATTTACAAGGAAGTTAGCAACTGGCTGAGAGGAATTACCAGTTGCTCCGGTCGGACCTGTTGGGCCTATTTCTCCCGTTGCTCCTGTACTTCCTGTTGCTCCCGTTGGACCTATTTCTCCCGTTGCTCCTGTACTTCCTGTTGCCCCTGTTGGACCTATTTCTCCCGTTGCTCCTGTACTTCCTGTTGCCCCTGTTGGGCCTATCTCTCCCGTTGCTCCTGTACTTCCTGTTGCCCCTGTTGGGCCTATCTCTCCCGTTGCTCCTGTACTTCCTGTTGCCCCTGTTGGACCTATTTCTCCCGTTGCTCCTGTACTTCCTGTTGCTCCTCTTGGTCCTGTATTTCCAGTTGGTCCTGTTGGACCTGTAATTCTAATTGGAAGACACCCACATTTAGGAGAACAATTATCTATCTTCCTATCTTCAAATGTTATAAGTATATATGGTCTGCTACGACCTCTACTAGATGTAAATTCAAGAATTTGATAAGGATAATTTAAAGATAAAGCTAAACCATAATTAGGATACTTACCCATTGACCACGCTTTTACAATTCCTGTAATATTTAAACAAATATAGTCAGATGTATCACTTATACCAATTGGTAAATATCCCCCTATATTTTCCATACGCAATCTATCATTCCATGATATAGTTTGTGAATTATAATATTCGCTTATTCTTTTAACTTCAATATCTACTTTTTCGTCAAAAATGTAATTCTTATTTGAATTTATATGAATAAATAACTCTGCCTTTAATATATTTTTGTCTTTTAACATCTCTGGTATCCTTACTTTGAAAAAAGTAATAAGCTTTTCTTCTGCAAAAGTACTTGAATATTTAGTTCCTATTAAACAATATTCTAAAAAACTAAAGTTTTTATCTGGATATTTTTTTGATATAAAAGTATCATCACTTAAATAAAGTATAATATTTCTCATTTATAATTCCTCCATTTTGGGTCTATATTATACTATGTTAAAATACATACTTAGTTACAGCATAGTTAGAAATTTACTATCTTAAATATTTATATAATAATACTAATTTCTACAAAAAAAGAACATGCATTAGAAATTTCTAATAACATGTTCTCTTTCATTATTATATATTACACTTTAAATTATTCCTTGACTGGCTTAGCTGGTGTAAACTAAACCAGTCTCTCTAAAATATTAAGCACTTTTTTCTTCTTATGTTTTTTAGGATTTATTGTCTCTATTATTGTAAACCAAAGTTGTGAAATTGTAAATAGAAGATATTACCATAACAATATTTTTTCTAAACAAAAAGTACAAAAAACTTATTTTTCTTAAATAAAATAGATAAAATAATTTCAAAAAATACTGGAATAAGTGTTTTCCATATATATTCTGTATTTATTTAATATATTATTGTATAAAAACTTAGATAAAAATAATTTTAGTAAATTTTTTTTAATTACACTTTACTTTTCAATTAAAATTTCATAATAAAAGATAATAGTAGTTTTATGGAATAAGTAACTTAAAATATAATGCTATTTTTAGTTAATATATTTTGTAATTTAACATTTGATAATATGATATAATTTTTACTTATATAAAACAAATAAAAAAATGAGATGTATTCGTCTAAAGACGCAACTACATCTCACTTTATCTTCATTTAAAAAATATATTTTTACTTTTACTTATAGTTAACTTTTATATATGTTTTAGTTTTTTTCTACATCTGAATAATCTATTCCAAAAGTTTCTACAGTAACAGATTTCATAATTTGTGGACTTTGTGGCTTATCAGCTGTATCTGTTCTAACTGATGCTATTTCATCAACAACATCTATACCTTCTATTACTCTACCAAAACCTGCATATTGACCATCTAAATGTGGTGAGTTTTTATGCATTATGAAAAATTGAGAGCCAGCTGAATTAGGTGCCATAGTTCTAGCCATTGATATAACTCCTCTTTCATGTTTTAAATTATTAGTAAATCCATTACCACTAAATTCACCTTTTATAGAGTATCCTGGTCCACCCATTCCTGTACCATTTGGGCATCCTCCTTGTATCATAAATCCTGGTATTACTCTATGAAAGATTATTCCATTATAGTATCCTTCATTTACTAATGATACAAAATTTTTAACTGTATTTGGAGCTATAGTTGGATATAACTCAATTTTGATTTCTTTTCCATTTTCCATTTCTATAGTTACTATAGGATTTTTATTTTCCATAATTTATTACCTTCCTTTTCATTAGTTAAATTACACAATTATATTTATTATATTATACTCTAAATTAAAGTCTATCAAGTATATTTTTTCCTATTTCATATCCTTCTCGATAAATAGTTTTACAAAACTTATCATCAAAATTAAGAGTGTCTTTAGGTACAAACTTAGTATTAGGTCTAACCACTACAATTCTATCTTCATCATAGATTTTTTTGATATCATCTGGCAACTCATAATTATGTTTTGTGGATATTAAAATAATTTTATCCACATTATCCCCAATTAGTGGTTCAATTAACGCACTCCTAATTAGACCTCCATCTAATTTGAAACCATCATAAATTCCTTCTTGTACATCTTTCACAAATTGTTCTTTAAAACCAAGAGTAGCATTTGGATTTGCTGGTAGCAATCCACTATACGAAATGCTTATAATAGCTTCATTACGAGGCATTTTTGATACATCAACAATCTTTTCTGATACTACCTTATTATCAACTTCTACATAATTAACATAAAATTTCATTTCTTCTGTCTTGCTATCATCTAGTTCCCTTAAATTATCTATAGCAGGAGAATTATCCACAGTATTATTTACTATTTTTACATTTCCATTCTGGATATCTTTTATATTTGTCCACATTTTTTCTAATTTATCAACATTACCTGTGTATAAGTAATATCCATTTATAGCTCCTATTGATGTCCCTGAAATTGAATAAAATTTATTTATTCCTCCATCATATAATGCTTTTACTACTCCTGCTTGGTAGGCTCCTTTTGCGCCTCCACCCTCTAAGCATAATCCTAATTTCATAGTCTCATCTCCAAATTGTTTATCTTATATTTATATTTCAAAAAACTTACTAAATGTTTTATATATACTATAATGATCCTCAACATTGCCTAATTCTCTTATAGAGTGCATTGCTAAAATTGGACTTCCCACATCCACAGATGGTATATCTATATGAGTAGAAGATATTGGCCCTATAGTACTTCCACCTCTTTCATCTGACCTATTGACAAATTCTTGATACTCAACATTAGCTTCTCTACATATATTTTTATAAACAGCTATAGAATATCCATCACTTGTGTATGCCTGACTAGCATTTATCTTTATAACTGGTCCTTTTCCCATAACTGGTTTATTAGTTGGGTCATGTTTTTCTGGGGTGTTTGGATGTATAGCATGAGCCAAATCTGATGATATCATAAAAGATGAATAAATAGACTCAAAAAACTCTTCTCTATCTTTACCTATTGATAAACAGATTCTCTCTAATATATTTAATAGCATATTTGAATCTGCACCTTGTTTAGTAGAACTACCAACTTCTTCGTTATCAAATACAGCCATTACATTTACACCATGTTGACCCTTAGTATCAACAAGAGCATTCAAACTAGCATGTACCATTGCAAGATTATCTTGTCTTCCAATAGATATAAATTCATTATTCGCCCCTATTAAGCTTCCTTTTTCAAATTCATATAAAAATAAATCAAAATCTATAATATCTTCCATATTTACATTCAAATTAGATGCTATTTGTTTTAAAAGAAAATTATCTTTTTCTAACGTATCATTTAATAGACCAACTAAAGGTAACATATCTTTTTGTTTGTTATATGAATGACCATCATTTATACTTCTATTTAAATGTATAGCTAGATTTGGTATTATACAAATTGGCTTTTTAAAGTCTATAAGTCTTTCGTTTGGTTTTAATATATTATCACCTTTTAAAACTACTCTACCAGCTATTCCAAGAGGTCTATCTAACCATGTATTCAATATTGCCCCTCCATAGCACTCTGTATTCAACTTCAAATAAGATTTTTCGGCTTCCATTTCTGCATTTGGCTTAATACTAAATGTAGGAGAATCTGAATGAGAACCTATTATCCTAAATCCATCTCTTTCTATATCTTCTGAATTTACTACAAAGCCTACTATAGCTGATAAATTTTTAGTAACATAATATTTTCCACCAACTTTTAGATTCCATTTCTGATTCAAAACTAATTCTTCAAATCCATTTTTATCTAAGATTTCCTTAGCACTCTCGACTGCATGAAAAGACGATGGGCTATCATATATGAAGTCTATTAAGTTTGTAGCAAAGTTTATACTATCCATTTCTCATTTACCTCCATTATAAAATATTTAGTGTTGTATATTCTTTATTTATTTTTTTAATTCCTTGCTTGTCAAAAGCTATAGTAATATCTGTACCAATTATGGATACTACTGTCCCAACCCCAAATTTAGGATGATGTACTTTAGAGCCAAGTTTTATATCATCTGGATTCGTTTCTTTATTAGAATCTTTTATCGTTGCATTAACTTTATCTGCAACTTTAGATTTACTTATAGTATTCATATATTTTTTAGTATATTTATCTAACATATTATAGCTTGCTTTGGAATAACTTAACTCTTTTTTTACTTTGTACAATCTTTCTATACATTCTTCTGGCAACTCTTCCATAAATCTTGAAGCTATTGCAACATTTGTTTTACCATATAATGTTCTCTTCTCTGTTAATGACATATATAGTTCTTCTTTAGCTCTAGTTATACCAACATAACAAAGTCTTCTTTCTTCTTCTATCTGTGAATCACTCAGAGACTTTATAGCCCTTGATATAGGGAATAACCCTTCTTCCATGCCTATTAAGAACACTACAGGGAATTCCAGTCCTTTAGACGTATGAATTGTCATAAGAGAAACCCTGTCATTGTCTTCTTCATCATTTGATTCAGATGTAAGTGCTATACTAGTTAAGAATGTCTCTAAGTCTTTATTTTCATAATTCTCATCATTACTACTTTCAAACTCTAAAGCTATAGATATAAATTCTCTTAAGTTGTCAATTCTATCTTGGGCTTCTTCACCTTTACCAGTTAAATCTTTTTCATTTTTATTTCTTATCTCTACTAGCTCGTCCATATATCCTGTAGTGTCCAAGACTTTTTCTATAAGTTTACTAACAGGATAAACTTCTTTTATAGTTCTAAGAGTGCTTATAATATCAACAAATCCACTTATACTCGCTCTTGCTTTAGTAGATATATCTGAATTTGTTTCTATATCAATTAATACTGAATATATACTTTCTTGTTTTAAATTAGCTCTGTCTTCAATTTTTTCTATAGTTCTAAGCCCTATTCCCCTTCTAGGAACATTTATAATCCTTTTTATAGATATATCATCCTGTGGGTTTTGAATAACTCTTAAATACGCCAACAAATCCTTTATTTCTTTTCTTTCATAGAATTTTGTACCACCATATATATTGTACGGGATTTGACTCCTATTTAAAGCATCTTCTACAGGTCTAGCTTGTGCATTTGCTCTATAAAGTACTGCGAAATCCTTATAAGGTCTATTCTCTTTTCTAGCTATTTGTGCAATTGAGTCAGCAATGAAATCAGCCTCTTCTATTTCGCTACTAGTTAATTGTATTTTTATAAGCTCTCCTTCTTTTTTTTCACTCCAAAGTTTTTTTCTTTTTCTTTCTATATTATTAGATATGACTTTATTAGCTGCATCTAATATTACTTGTGTAGACCTATAATTTTGCTCTAACTTTACAACATGTACATTGTCATAATCCTTCTCAAATTCAAGTATATTTCTTATATCGGCCCCTCTCCATCCATAAATACTTTGGTCATCATCTCCAACAACACAAATATTTTGATGTTCTCTTGCTAGTAATTTTATCAATTCATATTGAGCCTTACTTGTATCTTGGTACTCATCTACCATTATGTATCTAAATCTACTTCTGTAATATGCTAATACTTCATCATTAGCCTTGAAAAGTTCTACAGTTTTAAGAATTAAATCATCAAAGTCAAGTGCACTATTTCTTTTTAAACGGTCTTGATATAAAGCATAAATATCCGCAATCTTAACCATTCTATTATCTGCCATGTTGATATCTTTAAACTGTTTTGGAGTATAAAGCTTGTCTTTTGCTCCTGAAATAGCACTTATAACTGCTTTTGGTTCAAATACCTTATCACTTAAATTTAATTCTTTAAGACAATCTTTAACCAATGTAACTTGATCTGCAGAATCATAAATTACAAAACTTCTGTTGTAACCAATCTTATTTATATCTTTTCTGAGTATACGAACACAACAAGAATGGAATGTACTTATCCACATGTCCTTAGTTTCAGGACCTATGTTTTGTTCAACTCTCTCTCTCATTTCATTTGCAGCTTTGTTTGTAAATGTTATAGCTAATATATTTGGTGCTTGTACACCTTTATCTTCTATAAGGTATGCTATTCTTGTTGTTAATACCTTAGTTTTACCTGAACCAGCACCAGCCAATATAAGTACTGGACCTTCAGTCTTTTCTACTGCTTCTCTTTGAGCAGGATTTAATGTATCTAAATTCATATTTCTCCTCCTGTTAACAGCCATAAATATATTTTAATCTAAAATATGAATTACTTCAAATTATAATTATGTATTATATTAATAGATTATTTCCAATATATTACAATTAAATAACACTTTTCCATACAATTTATTTTATTATTCAAAAAAAATAACCTTATGATTTGGGGAATCATAAGGCACCTTTAAGGGGTCTAGGTTAAGGGTTATTATATATAAATTTATTTTTTTAAAATAGGTTTAGGGCTTAATTATTTGTTTGTATTAAGTTCTCTTTCTTTCCAATACTTATACAAATCTTCTTCTTTCTTAAATAAAGGTAAATTCATATTTTTATGTACTTTTACCAACCATGGGGATTCTAAGCCAGCTTGTATTATATTATTTTCATTTATAAATACATTTTCTGCCTTTCCTTCATCAATCAAAATCCCCTTATCCAATACATATATGTAATCACATATTTCATACATTAAGTTCATATCATGACTGGATATTACTATTTTTATATTATCTTTATTTAATCCCTTTATTATGTCTACAATAGACCTAGTACTTACTGGGTCTAAGCCAGCTGTAGGCTCATCAAGCAATATAATTTCATTTTCCATTGCTATAACTGATGCTATCGCTACCCTTTTTTTCTGACCATAACTAAGAAAATGTACTGGTCTGTCTATAAAATCTATTCCATTAACAGCTACTAGAGCTTTGTTTATTCTCTCTTTAATTGTTTTTTCATCCATACCAATGTTTCTCATTGCAAATGCTATATCATCATATACTTTTGAATAAAAAATTTGTTTTTCTGGGTCTTGAAAGACAATACCCACATTTTTTCTAAGATTATACAAACTTTTCTTATCATATTTTAATTTTTCTTCTTTAAAAAGAATTTCTCCAGATGTAGGTTTTAATATACCCATTAAATTCATAAATAATGTTGATTTTCCTGAACCATTTGAACCTATTATACCTATAACATTTCCTTTTGAGAAATCCATATTAATGTTTAATAATGCATTGGCATTCTTTTCATATTGATAAGTTAAATTATTTATTTTAAACATCATTATCCCCTACTATGTGAAATTTACCATCATACAATTTTATGTCTAATGATATACACATATCATCATACCTTGTCATAAGTCTTTTGTACAGCATACTTCCAAGAATTCCTAAGGATTTATATGAAGTTTTTAAATTTATGTACCCAAATCTTAGCTCTTGTGACTTATATATTTCTGAAAATTCTTCTAGAAATATAAATATAAACCTATATATTAACATTGATAGCTCAACAAAAGTATCAGGTAAATGCAGTTTTCTAAAGAAGAATATTAACTGATTAAAAGGTGTTGTAAGTATACAAAAGTACACACAAGTCAAACAAGACATAGCCCTAAATAACACGTGAATGGACGTGTCAATAGATGCCTTTGATATTCCTACATTGAAACTAAAAATTTCAAAGCTGTATAATAAGTCTGCCTTATTAAAAGATATATTTACAAGGGTTATTCCTACACTAAGAAATAAAAAGTACATTGGTATTCTGAGTAATTTTAAATAATTCTTTAAATCTATTCCAGCCACACAAACAACTAGAATACTCATTAAAATCATAATTCCACTTAAAACAAATATATTTTTTATTACCATAGAAGCAATCAGAAAGATTACTCCTATGGCTACTTTTTTATTTGGATTTACTTTACTTAATCTATTTGTGTATGCATATTTATCAATTATAAGCATAATTAACTTCTCTTTCCTCTTTGAAGACCTAGTATGTACCCTATTACACCTGCTCCTAGAGCTGCCTGTGCAGAGAATAATAAACTTTCTATTTCTCCACTTGGTGGCTCATATGGACTACTAAACCATGGCTCATAATCTGGATTTATCTTAGTAATTTCACTTTCAGCTTGACCATCTGCCCCTCCATATTCAGCACCTGAGTTAACAAGCAATGGGAATATGATAAGAGCCACTACTAATAAAAGTAGTAATATATTAGTTTTCGTCTTTGTTTTAGCACTCATTAGCTTTAACTCCTTTATCACTATTTTCTAGTATACTTTTTTCTCCATTTTCTGTAACTAAATTATATACAATTACAGTAAGAATACCTTCTGCTATTGCTATTGGTATTTGAGTCATAAAGAAAATTCCTAAGAATTTAATTGCTGAAGCCATCACTCCACCTGATGGATCTGGGAAAGCCAGTGCCAACTGTATCGAAGTTATTGTATATGTAGCCAAATCTCCTATTGCTGCTGCAAGAAATACTGGCATTGCATTATTTCCGTCTTTTTTCTTTAATGCTTTAAATATTAAGAATGATATAATTGGCCCTACAATAGCCATTGAAAAAGCGTTCGCTCCTAAGGTAGTTATTCCTCCATGTGCTAATAGTAACGCTTGGAATATTAAAACTATCGTTCCAAGAACAAACATTACACTTGGTCCAAACATTATTGCTCCAAGACCTACTCCAGTAGGATGTGAGCAACTTCCTGTTACTGAAGGTATTTTTAGTGCCGATAATACAAATACAAATGCTCCACATAGTGCTAATAATACTTTCTTTTTAGGGTCCTGCTTTACTATTTTACCTATTGATTTGAGTCCTACTAAGAAAAATGGTATAAATATAACTCCCCATGCTATAGACCATTTTACTGGTAAATAACCTTCCATTATATGCATTGCATTTGACGTAACTGGAGTTAAAATGATTAACATAAGTGCAGTGATAACCCCTAACTTGATATTCTGTTTCATTTTAGTATCCCCTCTCTCCTTTTCCAATAATTAAAACATAAATAATATATGTCTGATTTACCTAATAAAATAAAAAAGCCTAACTCGATGGTTAGGCTTCCAATTTCCGAAAATCCAAATACAAACACATAAAATAAATATATCTGCATAATTATTATAAGAAACTTTCTCCATCCCCGAAGAAATTACTTTAATATTTTAGGCAGGTCTCCTGACTTAGCTTCATCCTACTTCTCTTCCTTCCCATGAAATATAAAAATATATCATCATAGTGGCTAACAAAAGTTTCGTCTGCATCACAGTAGCGGGGACTGTAAAGGAATTTAACCTTTTTCCCTATTAATCTTACTTAAAGAACCTATAATATTATATATTTAATTTTTAAATTATTCTTAAATCATTTCTATATAAATCATTGTATACCTTTTCTGTGAAAATTTCTATGTTTTTCACAAATTTTATTTATTTTTATATTTTTATGCATATAAATTATTTTTTATAATTTTGATTAATTTCTAATTATCTTCTTTAAATACATTGAAACCACATCAGAAAATCTAGTTATATCTCTAGAATATATAAAATCATTTCCATATATTAATCTTTCAGCCTCAAGTTCTGATTCTTTTCCTGTAAATACTCCTAATACCAATATATTTTGTTTTCTAGCCTTTCTTACCTCATTGGCTGTATCTCTCAAACCAACTATACCTCTATAAGCTTTTTCTCCCCTTAAGGTTCTCTCACTATTTTTTCCTATCTTTACATCATTTGGCCTTCCATCGCTAAGAACTATCAAAATTTTATTTTCTTCATCTCTATTTATTAGACCACTACATATAGATTTTATAGCCAAACCGTCTCTATTATTACCAGCACAAAAGTATTCAAATATATTTTCGCTATTTTTTAAACTATCATCATAATCTTTAAATCTTTTTAATATTGTATAATCCAAAAAACTAGAAAATCCCATAACTCTATTTGGTATACCAACTACTGTTAGGGCATTTGCGATTATATACGCCTGAATTGCTACATTTCCTTGATTCCTGCTTTGAGAGCCACTTGCATCTAATAATATATCAATAACATATTTTCCTTTTTCATTTTCTATATCTTTATAAAATATTTTATTATTATTACTTCTACCAACTCTCCAGGCTCTATTTGCTAATATAGTGCCACAATCAGAGTATACTCTAGTTTTAGCATTTTCTTCTATCAAAATTCTAGCTAAACTTTCTTTTAATCTCTTTATCTGCTGTCTATACATTCTAGCATGTTCTCTAAATTTCCCTAAATTATTTTCTTTTTGCCTTGTTACATATTTTAACTGGAATACATTATTACACTCACTTCTAAGAACTCCATCTGTAAAGTGTATTCTACACCCTTCATGAACATTTCTACAATTTTGTGTTTCAATCTTTTTAATTTCACCTTTACTCAAATAAGTTTTCCCATAATAATGTTCTATTTTTGAATATATTTTATTTGCAGTCTCTTCATCAACATATATAACCCTGTCTGCTGAATTACTAGATTGAGAATCCTCAAAATCTCCTACTCCTTCTATAAGAATAGATGAAGATATAGAGTCTATATCACTTTCAATAATATTTTCTTCTTCATCACTATAAAGTTCTTCATACATAAAGTCAGCAAATGTATCAAAATTTACGTCAACATCTTTTACATTACTTTCATCATATGTAGAACTACTTTCTTCTCCATTTAATATATACTCAAAGTAAGTTAAATATATTACATCTAAGGACTTTAAAATCTCCATAATATCTTTATTTGTATCTATATTTCTTATGTCATTAACTATTCTTCTAGTTAGGCTGTCTAATGCTGGATGCTTGTCCATATTGTAAAGTACAAAGGCATATTTAATTTTATCCATAATATTGTCATTGTGTATTTTGGTAAAACGTGAAACAATATCTTTATAAGCATTTTTTCTTATATCTTCTATCCCTGGTCTATCTTTAATAGCCTTTTCTTCAACTATTGTATTTAATATAACTTGAATCAGACCCAGTATAATATCTTTATCATATCCTTTTCGTATTCTATTTGTAAGGTATTTTTTCACTATGCCCCAATCTACATATTTTCTTCTAGCACCTGCAATTATTGCAAAATATAAACCTACTTCTTTTGAAGAATAATCTTTTTCTGATATATCTATACTTTCATTGTAATCTCCAGCTATTGTCCAAGATAAGTTATTTGCTCTGTTTTCAAATTCATAATCATCATATATCCATTTCATAATCTCACCTATATTAAATATGACTTATTGGAAATACATCTATACTCTCCCATTTATTAGGTATTCTAGTTTTAATTACATCTCCAACCATTTCTTTCTCATATATATCGAAAGTCTTTCCTGTAAGTCCCATATTAATTGCAAGAGTTGGTTTTAATCCTCTTCTTATAGTCTTAAGAGATGCCATAAGACCACGTAAGTCAATAGCTTTGCTAGATATCTCACCATTTTGAGACTTCAATTGTAAATCTAAAAATATGCCTGCAAAGTGTATTAATTTTTTTTCATCAGCATCTGGAAATTCATTTTTTAAAATCATCATTAACTTATCTTCTTCTATAGAAGGAATATCTATCACCATAAATCTAGATACTAGTGCTTCATTAAGCTCTTTTGTTCCTGCATATTCATAATTCATAGTTCCAATAAATCTTGTTGCTGGATGTAGATTGACTCTCTCATATCCAGGTACATCAATTATTCTTCTATAATCTAAAGCTGAATGTACTACAACTATAGCATCATTCTTTGCCATATTAATTTCATCAAATACACCAAATCCCCCATTTATAGCACATTCATAGACTGAACCCCTTCTAAGCTTAACTTCATTATCTATAAAAGTATCTGTACCTATAAGTGTTGAACTGTCCGTATTTATATGAAATGATGTATTCCATTGAGGTCTATTAAATATCTCCCCCAAATTATCAGCAAGTAAGTTTTTTCCTGTTGCCTTTGGTCCTGATAACAATATATTTTCTTCTTCTAAAATAGCTGCTATACACATAGACAAAATTTCTTTTCCATAAAAATAAGTTTTAGAATTTGTTACTCTGTATTCTAAATCTTTTTCTAGACCATAATAACGTCTAAAATATAGCACATCTTCAATAAGCTTCTCATCTACCCCTTGTACCCTTAGATTATCTATTATATCCATATTCTTACCCCTTTTATATAAATAGTATTTGTTTCATTTCTTAACACCATTTTAGCATAAAAGGATATAAGCTAAAATCGATTTTATAAATTAATGATACCTCTTTCTCAACTTTAAAGAAAAAATCACTTGTAGATATATCTTATAGATTTTTTTGAGGAAATAATTGAAAATTATCAGGTTACAGCTTATTTCAATAGTCATATACTGAGCTTTATAGATATATTTCATGATGGACAACCTTACTGTATCTGTAAAAAATACACAGTATATTGAGCAACATATCAATTATTGTATTATTCTCCCTTTTATATTTATTATCTTGACAATACTTATTTATAAACCTATACTGTGCTTAACCAACAAATACAGTAAGTACAGTATAAGAGGATTAAATATCCCCGTTTCCAGACTGGACTAAAAACGGGGATTTGATTATTGGAAATTATTTCAAACATTTAGATACTACAATAAGTATAGAAAATAATGAGAAAATCTACTGATTTTTTATAATCTCACCTTGTGATGTTTTTTATGTATATATGACTTAATAGCAAATCCAATAAGGATTACAGATATTGGTATAATTAAAACTAGAAATTTATAATCATTATAATGAGACATTATTTTTACCCAACTCTCTGAGAAAATATACCCAATACTAATTAAGGAAATATTCCATATGGTAATTCCCACAAGAGATGACATTACAAAAGTTATAATATTTTGACCTGCTATACCTGCTATAAAAGATATGTATGTTCTACATAATGGAATTAATCTACATACGCAAACAGAAATAGAAGAATATTTATTAAAATAATCCTGAGATGCAAATATTCCTTTCTTCGCCTTTGGGCATATTTCTATTATTTTATTGATGATAGATTTACCACCCCAATTTCCTACTGTGTAACAAAATATTGAACCAAGTATACCTGCAATTATACTCAAAATTAGAATTGTCAAAAATCCAAAATGATTTCTTGCCGCAATTGCTCCACATAGTGGTAAAACAACTTCGCTAGGTAATGGAAAACAAGCATACTCAATCATAATTAATACAAATACAGAGATTAATCCATATTGTAAAATAAAACTATTGATTACAGACACTTACTTATCTCCTTTCTTATTTAAAAGTACATATCTATAAGAGCTCCCACCCTATATTTAAAGAATCAATCTCTTTAAACTATTATATGTATTTATACAAAGTATTTATAACATACTTTAAAAATAGTACTTTAAAAATAAGAAACTTAATAAATAAAAAAAATTACGTGGCTACGTCCTACTCTCCCAGGCAGTTTCCCACCAAGTACCATCAGCGCTAGAGAGCTTAACTTCTGTGTTCGGAATGGGAACAGGTGTATCCTCTCTGCTATTGTAAC
>NZ_JADGMN010000020.1:0-63585 GCF_020662285.1 Clostridioides sp. ES-S-0108-01
TGCTATTGCTATTGCTATTGCTATTGCTATTGCTATTGCTATTGCTATTGCTATTGCTATTGCTATTGCTATTGCTATTGCTATTGCTATTGCTATTGCTATTGCTATTGCTATTGCTATTGCTATTGCTATTTAGATTATTTTTCTTTATTCTAGTTTTGTCAATACTTTTATGTATTTTTTTGTTACATTCAATTCCGCTCCCCATGTTACCTCCCCAAAATTTATTTAAACATATATTGAACTATATATTTAGTTATAAGCCTATTTATCTATAAATATATTTAACTATATAACTTCAGATATAATTCCAACACACAGTTCACTTAAATATACATATTTTTAGCTAAGAAATTTCTTTAGAAATCCAAGCTTATCTAGTATATCTTGTATTTTATTGATTTTCTGGCTTATAGAATCTATAGCTTTTTCAATTGAATCGACCTTAGCCTCTAAATCCTCAAGCTGATTAACTTTTTTATCTATAGTTCCATGATTAGTAATGTCACTATTAGATGAGTTATCTATAAGCTTTCCTATATAACCATCATTAATCAATTTTGTATCATTAGCAGAAGCTAATATCATCATTGTTTCTATATCTGAATTTCTAGTATTTTCTATAACTCTACCATTTTTGTCACGAACTGACAATATAGTTATTGTATCATGATTATTAAATCCACCTTCTCCAATATTTCTAACTATAACATTTACCAAAGTAGCATAGTTATTTACTTCACCATTAGGCATATCTATTGTAATAGTTTTTAAGCAATCCCTATTTATATTCACAGTTATTGGTTTATTTGTTACCATCCTAAAAGCTTCATTTACAGTATCTTCTTTGGGGCTAAAGTTAATAATGTCATTAGGACTTGCGATATTCATCATATCAGTTAATTCCTCAACTGTTTTGGCTTCAAATACAGTTTTTTCTTGTAAACTCTTAATCTCGTCAAAAGCCTCTTCATTTCCACTTCCACCTACCTGCGTTATAATACTTAATTTTTTAGTACTAAGTATATCTCTCTGTTTTGTATTTAATTTATCACCAACCAAAACAACAGGAGATTCATTTTTTGCAGCCAACACTCC
The DNA here is from genome assembly GCF_020662285.1 of Clostridioides sp. ES-S-0108-01. Taxonomy (NCBI): domain Bacteria; kingdom Bacillati; phylum Bacillota; class Clostridia; order Peptostreptococcales; family Peptostreptococcaceae; genus Clostridioides; species Clostridioides sp. ES-S-0108-01. The sequence goes on from NZ_JADGMN010000020.1 coordinate 1,099, forward strand.
AACTGCTAACGAGTCTATTAATTGATTTTCATTTTTGCTACCATCCTTAGTCACATATAGATTGCTTAAATTCGTATCAGAATAAAACTTTTCTATAACTTTAGCATTAGTCTCATTTCTATCCTTTCCACTCAATCTTTCTGCATTAGGAAGGCTCTTTTCCACAGCTCTTGAAACAGAATTTGTACCTCCAATTACATATGCTTTTATAACTTTCTCATCTCTTATAAATTTATCAAAGGCTTCTACCCCATCCTGAGGGCTAGATAAAATTATAGGCATCTTATTTTGAGCTGCTGGTGCTCCAACGCTAACAGCATCACTCAATCCTTTTTCACCATTTACCACAGTAACTTCCTTAATATCTTTTATATCCTTAAGCTTATTAGCCAAAATCAGTGAAGTTTCATATCTGTCCTTACCATTAATTCTTTCTACATTAAGTCCCTCACTTTTTAATTTGCTCTCTATATCTTTATTAAGTACAGCAGTACCACCTATTAAATAAATATCTTTAGCTCCTAAACGCTTTATCTCTTCTTCAGTTCTATCATCTAGTTTATCACTTTCTGTCAAAAGTATTGGTGCTCCTTTAGCTTTTGCAAATGGTGTAGCTGAAAGTGCATCAGCTAATGAATTATCATTAACCAACACTACATTAGAACTAGAACTGTATGCCTTTTGACTTATCTTTACAGCAGTTTCGTATCTACCATTACCTATTAGTTTTTCCTCTGTAAGTGCATATGATGGTATTATAGAAATGCTACTTAAAGTAAGCGCTATTGTCAGTATTGTTAAAATAGTTTTTGGTGCTTTCATTATTATTCCCCCTTATTTTGTTTAAAATCTTACTATATTTATATTATAAAATATATTTACACTATTTTACAGTTTAAAATTATTACATTTTTTCTCAACAAAAAATATGCTGTCTTAAAATAGATATACGCTCTTTCTCATTGTTGAAATGATGAAAATATATTTAATTTCATACAAAAAAGAGTGCCTCATGAACTAAAAAGTTCATTTTAGGGCACTCCATTTTAAGGCACTCTATTTTTGCTATTTCATATTTATAAACTTTTATTAAAATATTTTAATAATAAAACATATCGATTTATTATCTTTCTATTCACTATTTTCCTAAAAGAGTATTTAGTTCATTAAAAGCACTTTCATTTCCATTTCCACCAACTCTAATAGGAGTTTCTATTTTCTTAGACTTAAGTACAGTTTTTTGACTTTCCTCTAACTTATTCCCAACTAGAACTACTGGTGAATCAGTTTTAGCACCTAATGCTCCTACTGCTAGTCCATCTATCAAGTCTCCTTGACTCTTTGAACCATCTTTAACAACAAAAGCATATTTTAAATCTGAACTAGTATAAAATTTATCTATTATCTTAGCATTAGTTTCATTTCTATTACTTCCTGCAAGTCTTGTTGGATTTGAAAGCTTACTTTCTAAATTTGATGATAAAATAGCTGTACCACCAATTATATAAGACTTAGTTATTTTTGATGAATTTAAAAATTCATCAGCACCTTGTAACTCACTCTTTTCATTAGTAAGTATTATTGGCATATTATTATCAGCAGCTGCTGCACCAACACTTATTGCATCTGGAAGCCCATTTACACCATTTGCCACTGCAACTTGTGAAACAGATTTTATACTGTTTAGCTTTTGAGCTAGAGATATACTAGTCTTATATCTATCGCTACCTGAAATTCTTTCTACTGATATACCCATATTGCTAAGTTGAGTTTGTACATTCTTACTTAAAGAATCTTCTCCACCTATTAGATAAACTTTTTTAGTTCCTAATCTTTGTAACTCTGCCTTAGTTTTTGAATCTAAGTTATCTTTTCCTGTTAAAAGAATTGGAGAGTCGATTGCTGCTGTAAATGGAGTTGCTGTTAAAGCATCCACTATTACGTTTCCATTTACTAGTACTGCATTTTGTGAAGAACTCCATCCTTTTTGACTAACTTTAACTGCTGTTTCATATCTATCTGCTCCAGTTAAAGATTCTCCTGAAGTAGCTTGTCCAGAAGATGTTTTTGTTATAGCTTTTATAACAAAGTTACAAGGAGAAAATTCACTATATGTATTTATATCTTCAAATTTATTATTTTGAAGTATGTAACTTTCACCTAAGTTTGCTTTAGCTTCATATAGATAGTATCCATCTATGTCAGTTTCATATGCTAAAGTTGATTTTTCCCTATTAGGATTTGCTGTGTTGTCTATAACTACTACTATTGCCCCTTTACCTTTTGGTAAGCTGTAAGAATTAGTAGGTACATTTATGTATCCAGAATATGATACTGTTCCATTTGCAAGTTTTGTCATTGAGTTATTTTGAGGAACTCCATTTACTACTGGTGCATAATATACTTCATATTTTGCTCCTACAGAGTCTGTTTCAAACATAACAGAGTCAAGTTTTTCAGAGTCTCTGTTAAAATCAAACACATTTGCTGCTGTTACTTTATTTGACATTATTTTGCTAAGACCAGCATATTCAAGTTGGTACATCTTTTTGTCACTATCTGGTTTTGATACAGATTTCATTGCATAGTTATCAGTATCTGTTAGTAGAGTTTTATCTTCATAAGAAATCCAGAAGAATCCTTTCATAGAATTAAACTCTCCCCAACTGCTTTTTACTAACCACGCTCCATTTGATTCTGGTTTTACATCAGATGCAAAATTATCTTTTGAATAATTATCATCCCATCCTACTATCGCTACAGAGTGATTCAAAGGCACACTTCTATCATTACAATTATATGCTGTTTCATCATCATTAAAATATCTTGAATAATGTGCATATCCAGATGTCACTGCACCATACTGCATTATAGCATTTTTTACAGTTTCCTTATCTTTATTAAGACGAACAACATCTGTTACATTAAATTGTGTAGATGCAGTATCCATATTTGAAGGTCTAGTTGCACCTTGCACCTCAGATTTAAGATTATATGGTATATCCTTTTCTAACTTAGGACCTGCCCATGCAGTCAGATATCCTATAGCTGTTACATTTGAACTACCTGACATATCATCTACATTCCATCCATGTGTTCCACCAGTTGACCACCATCTAAAGTGCTCTTCTGAAAGGTCATATGTTCCATAGCCTTTTAGCTTTAGGTATGACTCTAAAGTTGACATACTAGAAAATGCCCAACATGTGTTAAGGTCTCCCTGATTTTTTGCTGGTGTAGTCAATCCTAAATTCATTGGATTGTATGATGCACTTGATTTGTATGATGATGGAAGAGTGCTTCTTCCCTTATTGTGAAGTATTGTACCTTCCATTTCATGCGGAACTGGTATTACTCCATTATATTTAGCTGTGTCTCCATTTTTGACATCTTCTAGATATTGAAGATAACTTTCAGAGTACTCTGCAGTTTCTACTCCATTCAGAGTTTTATTGTTTTCTGCTGAGATAGGTATTGTTGACACTATTAAAAAACAAACTGTCAACAATGCCAGTAGCTTTGACAATTTTTTTGATTTATACTTTTTCATGTTTACCCCCTTATATGTATTTAATTTTTATTATATCAGATTTCTAAATCAAGGTCATATTTTATTTTTATTATAATAACTTTTATTTGCATACTAGTTAATAATTATGTTATATTGGATATTAATTATATTATTTAGGAATATTGATATATGGGGAGGAATTATATATTGATTTTAAAAAGATACAAAGAAATAATATTATATTTATTTTTTGGAGTATTAACTACACTTGTAAATATGATTACATATTTATTTTTTACTAGAATTGTAGATTTAGATTTTTTAATTGCAAATTTTTTAGCATGGTTATTTTCAATCTTATTCGCATATTTAACTAATAAATTTTTTGTATTTAACAGTAAAAAAACTGATTTCATTTTTTTTATAAAAGAATTTACATCTTTTGTAAGCTGTAGACTAATATCTGGAATCACTGAAATGTTAATTATGTATATAATGATTAATTTTCTCTTAATAAATGACTTTATTGTAAAAATACTTACTAATATAATTGTTGTTATTTTAAATTTTTTATTTAGCAAGGCTATAATTTTCAAGAATAAAATTTAACTCCATCATATTAGATAAGAGATATTATAAAAGTTTAAAACTTTTATAATATCTCTTATCTAATTCTAAATATAAAAATTCATTAACAAATTTAAGGTGTGTCTACATATTGTGGAGTCTGGAAATATTTATGTGTATTCTTTAAATAAAAATTTATTTTTTAAGTGATAATTAAACATTTATTGGTAAGGCTATGGCTTTAAAAATCATAGCCTTATTTTGATATTTTTTCCATTTTTGCAAAAATTATTACCCCTTTAAGAAAATTTCTTGATTTTTTTGAAATATTTCTTTATTAATTTAGAGTTAGATTTCTTTCTTCAAAATAAATACTTAAATGAGCTAAAATTTGAGTCCAATTTCTAATTTTCTGAGTCCATTTTTCAGAAATATCCATAGTTGCTAAGTATAATGATTTGTGCAAAGAATCATCCGAAGGAAAAATAGACTTCGATTTAGTAACTTTTCTTAATAATCTATTGTAACTTTCCATTGAATTTGTAGTATATATCAATGTTCTTATCTCTTGAGGATATTTAAAGTATGTTGCTAGCTCATTCCAATTGCTTCGCCAACTTCTTAATGCTATCGCATATTGGTTACCCCATTTTTCCTCTAAGAGCGATAGCTCACTTAACGCTACCTCTTCTGTAATTGCAGCATATACTTTCTTTAAATCTTTTGCAAATTCTTTTCTATTTTTATATGATACATATTTAAAAGTATTTCTAATTTGATGCACAACACATCTTTGTATTTCAGTATCGGGAAATACTGCTTTAATTGCATCAGAAAATCCAACTAGCCCATCTACAGAAGCTATTAATATATCCTTAACTCCTCTGTTTCTAACATCTGTGAGTACCTTTAACCAATACTTTGAACTTTCATTTTCTCCAATCCATATTCCTAAAACCTCCTTTATACCTTCTAAGTTAATACCAATAGCTATATATGCTGCTTTGTTTATTATTCTACCTTCACTTCTAACTTTGTAATGTATAGCATTCATAAATACAATTGGATAAATCATATCAAGTGGTCTATTTTGCCATTAATGAGCTAAAGGTATAACTCTATCAGTAATTTTAGCTATTAGTTAATGATATATATCTATTCCATAAATACTTTTAAGATTACTTGATATATCTCGAGTGGGCATACCTTTTAAATACTATTCCAATCACCTGGTTCTCTATTCCTGATATATCATTTTCATAGTTTCTAATTATCTTTGGTTCAAAATCTCCATTTCGGTCTCTTGGAATATTTAAAGTTGTTTTTCCAAAATCTGATTTAACATTTTTATTTCTATATCAATTTCTAGAGTTTTTAGTATTTTTATTCTTATTATCATACCTATCATAACCTAGATGGTCACCAAGCTCCGCTTCTAACATTTGATGAATTGTACTTGCAAATAAATCCTTTAACATGTCTTGTATGTCTGTAGTTGTTTTAACATCGTATTCTTCAATAAGTTTTTTTAATATTTCGTTTTTGTTAAACATAAAAAGTGTGCACCTTCCTTTTATATAGTGATATTTAATATTTTAATTATCATCATTTTTTAGAAGAATACACACTTTATTTTAAAGACCCATATTGTGTCTTATTTAATTTTGATTCATTAAAGTGATACTTTACAGAATGATACCCTATTGCATATTAACTTTTCTCAGGATTCCACTTTTCATATCTCTTCATTGACATTTAATACTTTCTACACTCTAACATTTTGATTAACATTTATAAAATATTTACAGTTATGAGCTTTTATATAGAACCTTAAACCTTTTATTTTTCCTTCCAACTTTAATACCATCTCTCCCAATGTTCTATGTTCTTCATGTATACCACTTACTTTGTATGGAATAACTGACTTTACTTTTACACTTGGATAATACTTTAAAATATTTTAATATTATTTCTTTTTCTTTGCTCAATTATCCACCATGAGCTCTATTTTTTGAAAACTCTTCCTCATGATATAGAATATTCGTGTATATCTTTTTTAAAATATATGATATGACACAATAAATATAATAAGGCCTGATAGTGCATTTCCTAAAAATATTCCTAGTATTGCATCTTTTAATCTCATCTCTAACAATGATGCTATACCTGCTGCACTCCATGCGCCTGTGGTTGGAAGAGGTATTCCAACAAATAAAATTAAACCTATAACACTCAAAGATTTTAATTTTCTTGCTCTGCTATGAATTTTATTCTCTATGGAATTAGTAAATACGCAAAAGTATCCTTTTAATTTTAAATAATTTAATATATATCTAAAAGTTAATATTATAGGTATTCCAATGAATGTAGATCCTATTAGACATGATAAATATACTAACAGGGGATTCAAATTTAAAGAAATTCCTATAGGAATTGCTCCTCTAAGTTCTATTATTGGTATCATAGAAAAAAATACTAAATTTACATATTCCAATACATCACTCCTCATTATAAACTAATAAGCATTCTTGTTTGATATACCTTTAAATATAGTTAAAAGTATTATTTTTATATCAAATAAAAATGACCAATTTTCTATATAATATAAATCATGTTCTATTCTTTTTTCTATTGATGTATCTCCTCTATATCCATTTACTTGAGCCCATCCTGTTATTCCAGGTCTAACTTGATGCTTAATCATATATTTTGGTATTTCATCTTTAAACTTATTTACAAAAAATGGTCTCTCTGGTCTAGGGCCTACTATTGACATTTCTCCTTTTAAAACATTAAAAAACTGCGGAAGTTCATCTATACTTATTTTCCTCATTATTGAACCCCACTTTGTTTTTCTTGAGTCATTTTTTGTCGTCCATTTTGTTTTTTCATCTTCATCATCTTGAACTTTCATTGATCTAAATTTATACATATAAAAATCTTTTCGGTTTAATCCAACTCTTATCTGTTTATATATCATTGGACCAGGAGATGTTATCTTTATCATTATTATTGAAAATAACATTATTGGTAATGTTATTAATATAGCAAATAAAGAAAAACATATATCAAATAATCTTTTACAGCTATTCTTAAAGTAATTATCCAAAGGCACATGTCTTATATCAATAATTGGCAATCCATCTAAATCATCTATATATGGCTTTGTAGGTACATAGTTATAATAATATGGAATTATATTTGTCTTAACGCCAGCTTTTTCACATTTATTTATTATTTCTCCAAGTCTAAAAGAATACTCTGAATCAATTGTTATAAACACGATATCTATATACATTTTATCTAGTATATTTTCTATATCACCTATATCTCCTAAAATAGACATCCCTTCAAATTCATCTTTTTTATTATCTTTTTCATTTAAGCATCCTAATATATTATACCCCCACTGACCATTTTTTTTAATTTTTGATACTAATGTTTTTGAAGCTTTTGTTGTCCCAACTATTAGACAATGCTTTTGATTAAATCCTTTAAGTCTGGACTTTCGTAATATGTATCTTATAATTATTCTAACTAAACTAGTTAATATGGTATTATAAATCATAAACAATAAAAGAACTACTCTAGAATAATTTATAAGTTTTACTATAAATAACACTAAAATCAATATTAAAGCTCCTATTATATTTGAAGTTATAACTTCCTTTATTTCTGTATATATACTACTTATTCGTTTAGTATTATATAAATTTAAAGTATTATATATTATAAAGTACATTACTGTAGAACAGATTGCAGTTACTACATATCCCTTTGTCCCGATTGAATTTATACCTTTTAATATATAAAATTTTGTATAATATGCAAAGACAAATGATAATAAAGTAATAGACATATCAAGTAATATATGTATATTATTCAATAGCTTCTGATTTTCTTTTATCATAAAAACACCTTTTTCTGTAAATATTTAATCAAGTAGATTTACTATAGCAGTTATTTTTCTATGTTATAATGCATACAAACAATAAATATCAATATATAGCAACTAGTAGAGCAATAGACTAGATTCAAGAAATAATCATTTATGCCAACTTTTATTAAATATGTATCTTTAATTACTATATGAATTTACTAACAATATATCTAAACACATTAACTATTAGTAAAACCTCTATTTTCAAATAATTAAATAAATTTTTAAATCTAAAATCTACTTTCTTCATTTTATGTAATGACTTTATTCCTTCTGTAATTCCACTTCTGTAACTTTTTCCAAACCCTTTTACTATAAAAAATATATGTTTTATAAAAAAACCTATTAAAAGGAACGGAAAATTCATAATTAATTGTACTAAGGGCATATTCTTATATATTGTATATATATTATTTCTTGCAGACAACTTAACTTTGAATTCATTATATTTACTTCCAGTCGTAGCACTACCAACATGATAAACTACAGCATCTGAGCAATATACATTTTTATAACCATTAATTTTAGCTCTATAACATATATCTAAATCTTCCATATATGCAAAAAACCTTTCATCAAAATAACCAATCTTCTCTAATATACATTTTCTATATATAGCGGCTCCTGCGCAAGAACTAAATATCTCCTTATTTTTATTAAATCTTTTTATGTTCTTACCATCACCTCTCTTTAATGTCCAACCTATTAAATTATAATCATCTCCTGCATCGTCAATAACATTCTTGTTATTGTATCTTACCATTTTTGATGATACAGAAAAAATTCTTTCATCATTATTTATTGTTTTCACTAAATTTTTCAACCAATCATGTGTTACTTCTGTATCATTATTTAAAAGTACAATATATTCTGAATTGGCCAATTTAATGCCTTCATTAACAGCAACACTAAAACCATAATTTCTATCCAATTTTTTAAAAATTATATTTTCATAATTTTTTAACCACTCATATGAATCATCATTAGAATTATTATCTATAACTATAATTCTAAAACAATTATAACTTTGCTTTAGTATAGAATTTATACATTTTCTTAAATATTTACATCCATTATAATTTGGTATTATTATATAAATCATAAATTTTCTCCAATTACTTATCTAAAATATCAAATACTTAAATCTAATTCTTATAAAAATTTTTCTTCCACTCATCTTTTGAAACAAATGTTATATCTGTATCTTTTGGTACACCATAAAACAGTTTATATCTTTCATTCCATAAATCTTTATGTGGAGTTGGAACCCATAAATATTCTTCATAAGGAAGTTTTTTTAGAACAATTTCCCTACTATTTAATTTCAATTGACTTTTTAAATAACTTAACTGTTCAAAATTTTCTTTTGCAATATATATATATACTTGAATAATAAATCATTAAACCCGCTATAGATATTGAGATAAATTTGTTTATGTATTTATAATCTAAATTTGAACATGACATTATTAAATTTAAAATTTCATTAATTATTAACATAAATATTACATATGTAACAAAGAAACAACGACTTCCTATTGGCTTAACAACAAATAATGGTGCAACTAGCAAAACTATACTAATCCATAAAAATAAAATTTTATTCCTTCTAAATTTATCCTCTATAAAATCCTTTATTAATACTCCTATAGAAATAAAATAAGCAACTGAAAAAACACCTTCAAAGTATTTGGTATATTTTAATAAAATTTGCCAACTACTATTTATATTAACCATCAAACTATAAAATGCATATAGAATAATAATTGTTAAAATTAAATTACTAATGTAATTATTTTTTATTTTAGAAATAAATTTTCTTTTATTCATAATTATTATTACAGCCAACAGTGCTAGAACTAGATTTAAAAATACATTATTTAAAAACAATTCTTTATATATAACATTAAAATAAGTATGTATAGCAGATAAAATAAACTCATATAAACCTCCACTTGGAACTTGTCTATATGTATCATTATTATTTAAAATAGATATATATGCTGAATTAGAAAACATTATTACTGCTCCTATAGTAGCTCCTATAAAATATATAATTTGAGCTGTATAAATTCTTTTAAACTTTTTATAACTATAAATAATAACAAATATAGAAATAAGGATACTATATATAGTTACATGCTCAACAATTAAAGAATTACAAAATGATAGTAAAAATAAAAAAATAATTTTTTGTTTAGAATAAAACAATTCATTTTTGTCAAAAATATCTTTAATCATATATATAAATATTAAAATTGTAAAAGCTGATATAGCATAGTTTGTAAATCCAGAAGTCCAAACAACAGCTTCTCTAAATATAAGTCTAGGAATCATTAACATTATCAAACAAGTTGTTAAAAAAATTGTAGTATTTTTTTTATTTGAAAATCTATATGTCAAAACTATTATTCCCCAAATAATCATACTTCCTGAGATTATTCTTAAAAATTTAAATCTTGTTAAAAGTAAAACAATTAAATTTCCTAAATATCGCCCATTATAATTATAAAAAAAGCTATTATATCTTTCTACACCAATTGAACTCCCCCATGCCCAATCATCACCTGTATAAGGAAAACTTGCTGTTATCATAAATAAAAATACAATTAGTATACAGTTTAATAAAATTTCTTTTTTATGCAATTTAAATTTCTGCATTTTCTTCCTCCAATTCAAAATCTTTTTCAGTTTCATTAACTATATACATAGGTCTATGCTTAACCTCAGTATATGTCTTTGATAAATATTGTCCAACAACACCTATACATAATAATTGTATCCCTGATAGAAATAATATTAAACAAGCTAAAGTTGGCCATCCAGTTGTACTTTCACCCCAAATCATAGTCTTAATAATTATATAAAAAGCATAACAAATAGAAATTATAAATAAACTTATACCAAGTATAGAAGATACTAATAATGGAACAGTTGAATAAGCTAAAATTCCTTCTAAAGAATATCTTAATAATCCAATAAAAGACCATGTTGTTTTCCCTGCTACTCTTTCTTCATTTTCAATTGATATCCATACTTTTCTAAATCCAACCCATTCAAATATTCCTTTTGAAAATCTATGATATTCTTTAACATCTAAAATAGCATTTATCATCTTTCTAGTCATCAACCTATAATCTGTAGACCATCTATTATTTCAGTTGAGGATATTTTATTAACTATTTTATAAAAAAGTTTTGAAAAAATAGTTCTTATAATTGGTTCACCATGTCTATTACTTCTTCTTGTAGCCACACAATCACATTTTTGTTCATTTATAATTTTATACATATCTTCAATCAATCTTGGTGGATGTTGTAAATCAGCATCAATTATAACACTATAATTACCATTACTTTTTTTTAACCCTGCGTACATGGCTGCTTCTTTTCCAAAATTTCTTGAAAAAGATATATACTTTGTTCTTGAATCCATTAACTTTAACAATTTAATTTCTTTTAATGAATTATCATTTGATCCATCATCAATAAATATAAATTCAAAATCTATATAATTCATTTTTTTTGATAAATCTTTTATTTCCTCATAAAAAATTGGTATAGATTCTTCTTCATTATAACAAGGTATTATTACTGAAATTAGCTTTTTCCTATATTTCATAATAGACTTTCCCTCCTATACTTATTTAGATTTCAACAGCATATTTTCTATACTTTAAAATAAATTTACATTTATTTAAATATTATCAATTTAAATCTAAATATACATAATATCTTTTATAAGTAATCATATTTTTTTTATCTCATCATATATTCTTTGGCAATTTTCAGCATCTACATATCTATAAAAATTATTTACACGATTTATATATTTTGTCTTCATTTCGCAGTTATTTTCTATATATTCAATTATCAAATTAATTAAATCATTATATTCATAACAAACTTCACCAAATCCCATTGTATCATAATCAAAATATCCTCTTTTATATGTATGAGTACCGTCCTCAAATATTTCTCCTTTATCGTACTGATAATAGATAACTGCTTTTTTTAAAAATGCAAAATCAAACACTACTGAAGAGTAATCTGTAATAAATAAACTAGATTCAGAGAATAATTTATTATATGTAGTTGTTTTATCTTTAAACAAAACAAAATCATTTTGTTTAAAATCTTTAAGCTGTTGTTCAATATTTGGATGGGGAAAAAAAACTATACTATATCCATATGTTTTAGCATATTCTATTAATTTTTTATCATTTATTAACTTATTATATACTTTAAAATAGATACTTTCTTTAAAATTTTCATTATATTCTCTTTTACCTGTATTTATATTAAGATTATTGACAATATTCTTTCTCCATGTAGGAGATATAACAATTTGTTTTTTATTAGAATCATGAAGATAATCATACCTTGCCAACCCTGTTAACTTAACAATGTCTTTATTGTAATAATAATTTTCATTTAATATAGCATCATATTCTTGTTCTGCAGAAGTTATAAATAAATTAATATTTTTATTATATCTATTTAACCATGAAGATAAATCATCTTTTATTATGCCATGTTGTAAAAAAACAAATTTAAAATCAATTAAGTTTTTCAAATATCTTCCTCCACTTTCTAAACCACATCTTATGTTATCTTCAATATGAGACGAAATAACTTTATCTGCTAGTATTAAGAATAACTTATGCCTATAGGAATTAAAGTTTAATACTTTACCTAATTTTTTTATTCTTTTATAATCCTTCGACTTTTTATCAATTACAAAATATTTTTTAATATTATCTTTTTTGTTCAATGTATATCTAAATAAAGCTTCTCCATTATCATCAGCCATATCAACCCTATCCATTATTAACCATATTTCTTTTCTTTTTATATTTTTTAATATATATGAAAAAATTCTTAAAATGACAATTTTATACTGTTTTCTTCTATAAAGTTCTTGTATAAATCTAACTTCTCTACCCAACTTAGATTTTAAAGTCTTTCTAATAACAGAAAATCTTCCTTTTTGGTAAACTACACAAAATCCATTATCTATAAAATAGGATTTCTCAACATCAGAAAATAACCGAACGAATTTATTAAAATTTGGTTTTATTTTTATTTCAGTTTCATTTGATTTTATAAACAATTCAATTTCTGTACTTTGTACATTTTCTAATAATGGAATACTCATTAAAAAGTATTTTTTTTCCATTATAACTTCATCTAATGAATGTTTTTGACTTTTAACATTGTCCAATATTTCAGCTTTATATATCTCAGAATTAGCTTTCGCTATTATTGTAATATTTTCTGTTTTAAATAATTTTATATCTGCTAAAAATCCTTCTATTATTAATTTATTATTATCTATATGCATAAAGTCTATTTTAGGTTTAAAATCAGATAATTTATAAATAAAACTGTCATGAATGCCATAATATATATCACATTTATCATTTATTTTATTTAACCTCAAGTTATTTCCATACTTTAAATTCATACAAAATAATTTGTGCTCCAGATAAATATACTTTTGTTGTATTATAATAGAGTCATCTATATCTGATAAAACATATTTTATATTTTCTTTAAAACTTATTATTTCCTCATCATTAAATATATCATTACTTAGATTAGATATAATAAATCTCCACTGTAAATCATACATTACTAAGTATTGTACATATTTTGGTATAAAACCAAATTTAGTTTTTGAATAATTTAAAATATCTATTGAAAAATTAATTATATATTCATTATACCATTCTTTTCTACTAACTCCATTTTGAATAGCAGACGTTAAATTTCCCCTTCTTCTATAGAAATATTTTGCATTTGAAACAATCCCAAACTTACCTTTTTCTAATAAAATCTTTGTAATAAATTTTGCATCCTCTGCGTAACTTAAATTTTCATCAAATAACATTTTTTTAGTAATATCTTTTTTAAAAAAAGAACTAGATGCACTTAATTGTATTGATTTATATTCTTTAAATATATCTATAACTCTATTTTTATTAAATTTTTCATTAAGTATGTGCTCTCCGTTTTCTAAGTCAAAAAAATATAATGGTATAGATACAAAATCTATATCCTCATAATTATCTTCAAAAAAACTATAAACCTCTACAAGTACATTTTCATCAAATTTATCATCAGAATCTAAAAAGTTAATGTATTTTCCTTCTGCTAATTCTATACCTTTATTTCTAGCTGAAGATACACCACCATTTTCTTTATATATATATACGATATTATTTGGATATAAATCTTTATACTTTAAACAGATTTCTTCAGAATTATCTAGACTTCCATCATTAACTAAAATTATTTGAACATCCGCTTCAAAGTTTATCTTTTCTTGATTTACTATACTGCGTATAGTACACTCTAAATATTTTTCAGAATTATAAACAGGTATAACTATTGAAAATTTAAAATCATAATCGTTCACAATTTTTACCCCTTTTCTAAAACTTTGTCATTATATTTTAAACATTACTTTTTTTAGGAATTTTTTTACTCCATACTTATTTATGTATTCAAATACTACACTAAGTTTTGACTTTCTTATATAACTACTATTCTGTATATAAATAATATATTTATTAAAAATTAAATTTTCATATTCTTTCATGCTATCTTTTTTATTTTTTAACAATTTTCTATCATTAGGTATATTATAAATAGATGTAACCGCATTCAAAAAATAAAATTCAGACTCAATACTATATCTTATCCATAATTCCCAATCCTCTAATAAATGAAATCTTTCATCCATTCCTCCATACATTTCATATAATTTTCTTCTAAACATAACAGCTTGTATAGGAAACATATTTTCAAAAAATATCTTTTCTTTATTCAAAGGTTCATTATATTTTTCAAATTTTTTTACAGCAATATAAGTTACTTGTTCTCCTATGTACTTTATTTTTTGTTCATATGAACTTGAATGTACAGCATCATATTCAGCATATTCATCTAAAATATTAGCAAGTAGTTTAACATGATTAGGCAAGAGAATATCGTCATCATCAAGAAAATTAATATATTCTCCTTTAGATACAGCAAGTCCTATATTTGCAGCTTTCACTCTTCCAACTTTTTCTACAGTTGAATAATAGTTTATATTTAACTCAGCAAACTCTTTATATATTTTTTCTTTAGATTTTTCTGGACCATCCTCTACAATAATAATTTCAATATTTTTGTATTCTTGGTTTTTGATACTTTCTAGCGCAATTCTAAGAAACTCATACCTGTCGTGAGTCCTAATTATAATCGAAACCATTTTTTCACACATAAACTCATACCCTTAATTAAAGTTTAACAATTTCATTATATATTCTTTCACAATTTTTATTGTCATGCACTTTAAAAAAATTATCCATCCTTTCATAATACTTAATTTCCAAATCAAAATCATCATTTATAAATATTTGCTTTAAATAATTTATAATCTCTATTTCTTTATCAAATACAGGACCAAATCCATTTTCAAAATAATCAAAATATCCTTTTTTATAATGTCTTTCAAAAAAATCTTTTCTATCAAATTGATAATATATTACTGGTTTCTTCATATATGCAAAGTCAAAATAAACACTAGAGTAATCAGTTATTAATAAGTTAGAACTTTTTATTATATCTTGTAATTCAATTTCACTACTATTTGCAATGATAATATTTTTACTCCTTGAATTAAAATAAGGTTTATATATTTGAAATTCATGATGAAGATAAAATATAAGAGTATAATTGTTAAGTTCCAAAAAATCAATTAAATCATCACTATTTATAAAGCTATTATAAACCTTATAAAAACTAGAATTTAAAAACAATCTATCATCACATTTATTTTTTTTAGATAAATACTTTCTCCACGTGGGCATTAATAAAATTTGATTCTTATTCTTAAATTCATGAAGATTATCAAATCTAGCAAGCCCTGTATATACAACTTCATCTTTGTATCCAAATTTAGATTTTACATAATCATACTCATACTTTGCACCACAAATAAATAAATCAAATTCTGTATATTTTCTTCCCAATATATCTACTAAATCATCTTTAATTATACCATGTTGTAAAAAAATATATTTTTTTCTACCTAATATATCTGAAAGATATTTATTATAAATTTTATAATTCCATGGTTCTATAGCTCCTTTATGAGCAGTTACAAGTTTTTTAGATAGTATAAACAATATCCCATGTTTAAGAGTATAGGGTTCAATCACAGGTCCTAATTTATTTACTTTATAAAAATCTTTCTCATTTTTCTTACTTATCAAATAATATGCATTTATATTTGGATGTTTTTCTCTTAAATACTTAAAAAATACATATCCATTATCACTAGCATCATTTCCTCTCTCAGATATTATCCATACATTTTTATACTTGGGATTTGCTTTCATAAATATAGATAATATAATTGATGCTAGAATAAGAACTAGTTTCTTTAATATATTTAAAAATCTACTTAAAAAGGAAAATAAATTTTTATTCTTTAGTTTTAGAATTAATATCTTTATAAAAAATATATTAAAATTATTACTTTTCACTATAATATCAACAAGTTCTATTAAAAATATATCATCTAATTTATCTATTGATTCATTTGAAGAATTCTCAAACAATACTTTACTTTTTTTAAATAGTTTATCTTTTTCTTTTTTAGTAAGAATCCTTTTACTAAACATATTATATAAAAATACCAAATAAGTTTTCATATTAAACCAATCTATCATAAACTTATATTTAGGATACTGATCTATCAAATTATATAATTCTAAATTTAAATTTAAATGTTCAAAATAATTTTTCTTTTTCTGTAAATAATTGTCAGACTTAGAAATATTCTTCTTATATTCTCTTTTTCTGTAATAGTATTTACATTTGTTGCTAATATAGATTTTATTCGCATTAAAAGTTGTTAATACTGATACCAATACATCTTCAAAACCATTTATTGGAAACCTTAATTCTTTAAATAATTTTTTTGAAAATATTTTATTGCATACAGAAGTTGCAAATATTATTTCGGGTATATTACATATCTCAGTAACTACCCTTTCCTTTTCGAATATCTTACTTGATAAATTTCTTTCATATGTATTACCAAATTTACTATAATATAAATACTCATATATAAACAAATCACATTTATTTTCTTTAATTTTTTTTAAAGCTGTCTCATATGTATTTAAAGAAATAAAATCATCTGAATCAACAAAGGTTATATACTCTGCTGTAGCATATTGCAAACCATCATTTCTTGAATTAGCAGTTCCTCCATTCTCCGACCTATTAAGAATCTTAATTGATTTATATTGCTTAGCATATTCATATGCTATTTCTACACTTTTATCAGTAGAGCAGTCATTCACAATAATAACTTCAATATTGTCAACCCCTAATGTTTGATTTACTATGGAGTCTAAGCATTCATGTATATAGTCCTCTACATTATACATTGGTATAATAACACTTATTTTATATGACATATTTCTTTTATCTCCTCCAGTTAAATAAATTATCTATTTAGATACTCATTATACATATTACAAATTTTTTCTGAATCTCCAACTATCTTTACTTTTCCTTTTTCCAACCAGACTACCTTAGTACATAGACGTCTAATTTGATCTATTGAATGTGATACAAAAAGTACTGTAGCATCTGATTTTATTAGTTCTAACATTTTATTTTCACTTTTATTTCTAAATCTACCATCTCCAACAGATAATACTTCATCAACAATTAATATTTCTGGTGTTTTTATCGTTGCTATAGCAAACCCAAGTCTAGCTTTCATACCAGAAGAATAATTTTTTATAGGAGTATCTATAAATTCTCTTATCTCTGCAAAGTCAATTATATTATCTATATTTTCATTTATAAACCTTTTACTATATCCTAATATTAATCCATTTAATGTTATATTTTCCCTACCAGTAAGCTCATTATCAAACCCTGCTCCAAGTTCTAAAAGAGGTGATACTTGACCATTAATTTCTAGTGAACCTGTAGTTGGTTTTAGTACACCAGAAACCAGTTTTAACAATGTACTTTTACCAGCTCCATTTAATCCAACAAAGCCAACAACTTCACCTTTATGTATTTCTAAATTAATGTTATCTAATGCAACAAAATTTTCATATTCTACTTCTTTTTTAATTTTTTTTATAAAATATTCTTTAATTGAGTTTATCTTTTGAGTTCCCTTTCTAAAGTGCATAGATACATCTTTTATATTTATTGTAATATTACCCATAATTAACATCTCTCCTAAATATATAATATAAATTTATCTTGCTTCTTGTAAAAAAAGAACAATCCTATTATTAAATATACTACACTATAAAAAGCACATAAAATAATGTTGGTTGTAGATGTAATATATCCATTTAATATGCAATCTCTAAATACACATATGGCAGGATAAATTGGATTTAATTTCATAAAAAAAACAAACCTTGGGTCTACAATATTTGGAGAATAAAATATGGCTGACATATACATAACTATAAGTAATACAACTGAATATATGTGTTCCATATCTCTAAAAAATACATTCACTGTAGACAAAATTAATCCTATACCAAATGATATAATGAATAAAGTCACTAAAGGATATATAATAAGTAAATTCATAGCACTAAATTTAACACCAGTAACTATCATAACCAAAAATAAAGGTATTAAAGATATAACAAATATTATAAATGTTGACATAACTTTAGATAAAGGATATATGTACTTTGGAACATATATTTTCTTTATTAAGGAACTTCTTCCTGTTATTGATCTCATAGATTGATTTGTAGATTGTGAAAAAAAATCGTATAATAATCTTCCTGAAAGACAGTATACCGGAAAATTTTCTATAGAATTTTTAAATATATTTGAAAATATAAAAGTTAACACAAGCATAGTCATTAAAGGATTTATCATACTCCATAGTATACCTAAAAAAGAATTTCTGTATTTTAATTTTATATCTCTTTTAACAAACTCATAAAGCAAGGGTTTGTATCTCTTAAATGTTATTAAGTATTTATTCATTTTTACACTCCTGTAACTTGATTAAGTATTTAATTTTATTATTATTATTTAAAGTCAACTAAGCATATTTTGTTTTTTAATTAAAACTTAGTCTTATAAATTAATATCATACTTAAATTGATTTTATAATTTATTTTCTAATGTAGAAAACTCTTTGACATTAAAATAAAAAGAATGCATACTCATTTTCTTAACAAGTGAGCTTGGTAATTTCTTATAATTTTTTCCAAATCTATATCCAATAAATTTAAAACCACTCTCTATTATCAAATATGGAATCAACCATATCTTATTATTTCTAATTAGGTATTTTAATCCTTCTTTTACAAACTTAATACCTTCAGATTCAGATTTTATGTTCATAAAATAGCTATTAGTATCTGCAAATACAACTCCGATATCAAAATTTCTTTTAAACTGTTGAATGTAAGTGTATTTATGTGAATGTAACACTCTAGCACTAGATGCATAATAAATATTTTTATTATTTTGTATAAACTTATATGCTATTATCATGTCTTCATTCATTATCATATTTTCTGGAAATCCATTAACCTTAAAAAATTCCTCTCTAAGATATGCTGAACATACATTGCTAAAGAAAAAAGTTTTTACACCTAAAACACTAATATCTTTTTTAGACTTAACTATATCAACATCTCCATAATTAAAGCTTCTAGAAAACACTTCAAGTACACTTGCATCCAGATTTGGTAATTGTCTAGCATATGAACATACTGCACTTTTTTTCAAAAGTGGATTTATTAGTTCCTGTATAAGTGTGCTATCTTCTGGCAAAGCATCTTGAGTCATAAAAACCAATATATCACCAATGGCTAATTTAGCTGCTTCATTCCTAGTTTTTCCATGATTAAATTCATTTTGTTTTATTTGAAAAAATTTTACTATATCATACTTCATACAAATTTGTTTTGTTTTATCATTAGATTCTGTATCTATCACGATTATCTCAGATGGTCTTATAGTTTGATTCAATAATCTATTTATAAGACTATCCATATACTGCTCTGCATTTCTAGTTGGTATTATCACACTAACTTTCAAACTATATACCCCCAAATATATTTAATAGTAATACTAACAATTTTTGAATATAAAACAAGTTATCATATATTTTTTAATTTATTTTGTATTATTTTCGTTTTTTTCAAAAAATATTTTATTTGCACTTAATCCGGCAAACACCCAAAAAATCAAAGATGTTCCAACAAAACTATCATTAAGTATCCCTTGTAAAGCATATGCTAATACAGCAGCTGCAAAAATATATGTAAATTTATCATTCACTTGATCTACATACTTATAAAATGTATTTCTTAATAATGATATTATAATTCCTACCAAACCTATTAAACCAACTAAGCCACTACCATAGGCAACCTCAACATACCAACTATGGGTTTTATCTATAATCTCTCCATATTTACTAACAGCTCCAGACTTGTCTTCATTAATAAGTCTATATGGAAAAGTATCAAATCCATTCCCTATCACTGGGTTTTCATTTATAAATTGTAAGGCCCTGCTCCATATATTCAAACGATCTGTACTAAGCTCATTTAATTTATTGAAAATATGTGAATCTTTAATACTAGATATATTGGTACTTGGATTTTCTGATAATATTTGTTTTTCTTTATTTAAAGTATAAGAAAACACTATAGTTGAAATTGAAACAATCGCAACAAAAAGTATCGTACTATAATCAAAAAACTTCTTATTATTTACATATTTTAAAACAAATATAATCCCAATAAATAGTACTAAAATCATTGGTATTATAATAACTGATATACTATTTAATTTTGCAAATATAGCAAATGTCTCATCATAAATAGATTTTTTATACATACTTAGTAACAAGTAAACTGCTCCATTTAAAACTAACATAATAGAAGTGTAGATAGTTAACTCTTTTTTCTTTATAAATCTCCATGCTAAAACAATTATAATTGGAGTTAAGACTAGTGATGTTAAAAATCCACCTAATGAGTTTGATGTAACCACTATAGTAAAAGATATAATAGTTCCTAATAATGCTAAAATTTTCTTTATATGTTCTTCTTCAAATAACATATATACAAAACTCATACTATAAGTCACTGCTGAAATACCACTCATAAAATTAAACTGGTATAGAGTTGTCCAAAATGTTCCTGTAAATGTTCCTCCATTTCTACTACCAAGTATAAACTGTACAAAACTATTTTTTAGAACATCAAATCCGTAGAAATTAGCCAATACTAAAAATAAGTTTATGATTAGAAATGGAAATAATCCAAAATAGAAATATTTGAAATATTTTTCTTCTATTTTTATATTGTACAAAGTAAAAAATATTACTATATAGCAAAACCAAGAAAGTGCACCTTCATATCTATCAAAATTTCCAAACAATGCTATATCCTTATACTTAGAAAATATTGGGGATAAAATTACTCCTATTGCTAATATGAACAATATTATATTAATTTTTTTTCTTTTAAATTCTTCTTTCAAAAATATAATTTTATACATTGATAAAACAAAAACTATAAAAGTACCAATATATAAAACCATTGCCTTGTAAAAATTAAATAGTTCAACTTTTCGCCCTGTAGAATACATTGTTAATGTATAAATAGGACTATATTGTGTTGAAGTATGTATATGTGTTATTATTGGAATAATACAAAGCATAATTAATACTATAAATAATATTATTCTATTTACTACTTCAATTTTTTCTTTCATATAATATTTATCTAACATACGCCTCTCCCTTTAATTAATTTGAGATAATATTTTATTAGTTATATCTTTATATTCATTTGGTATACCTACTTTTTGTGCTTTTTCCAGTAAATTTCTTGCCATTTCCTTATCTTTATTTTCTATAGCAACTTCTGCATATGATACTAAAAAAGGTACCTTATTTTGCAAATGTATATATGAATCATATGCTTCTTTAAACTCTTTTTGAGCTTTATCATATCTTTTTGATACTTTATACAAATCAGCCTTTGTAATATATAAAATATCACTTTGACCATACTTTTTCTCTATACTTTCAATACCTAATATAGCTCTATCTAATTCTTTTCCTGTTTGTATTGATTGACTAGCTTGAACATATATATTATAATCTTTTTTCCTTTGAGAAACTTCTGACTTCGCTTCATATACAGAAAAGCCAAAACACGCAATTGCTAATATCGAAACTCCCAATATGTACTTATTTGTAATATTCACAGTCACTACTCCTTTCTTATACATTTTTCATCATATTTCCCTTAAACATAGTATACACTAATTTTGTTGTTATGAAAACTTTGTTTTAAATAACAATTACAAATAAAATATGAGATATTTTATTTATTTACACTAAAAACTAACTTAATGTATAAACAAAACATCTCATATTTTTCAATTCCATCTATATCATAATATAACTCTTGCTGTAGCAGGTGAAGTGGTTGATGTCGTATAACCATCATCTACAGAATATTTTGTTCTTCCCCACTTAGTTACTTTATTATTTGATATTTTTACTTCTACAGCTTCAATATAACTTCCATCTACCGCACTAACTTCAAAGCTATTTTGACTATCAACTTCAATCCATAAAGATTGATTTATCCTATCTCCAACATCCATAGGTGATGGTTTTGAGCTAACTACCCTGTAGTAAATTTTATGTTCTGAGCTTTGAGGTTTTGTAGAAATTGTTAGACTCACTCTATTTAATTTTGCTGGTGAACAAGCAGAAGCTGACACAGATATTCCTTTAGCAGAAGTACTATCAGTTACAGTATTATTATCTGGCTTTTTTCCACTTATAGAAGGTTCTTCACTTCCACTTACAGTATTTATCTTGCCATTATTTTTTATTATAGTATCAGATACACTGTTATTAACTTTATTTATCTGACCATCATTAACAATATTAACATTTTTAGCATTATCTGCTATTGTTAAAAGCCATATATCACCCTCTTCTTTATTATTTATTCTACATCCATTTCCATCATACACTGAAATTGAATCAATACTTCCTTCATTATTTAATGTATCGTTTTTTATATCTTCTATAACTAATTCATTGCTTAGATTTGACTTGGAATCGATATTAATATCTCCATTTGGCATATTTACAGTAATTTTATCAGTAAAATTTCCAATAAGCTCTACAGTTATTGCTTTTTTTGTATCGATTTTAAAAGAAGAGCTTATTGAACCATCAGCTTTGAATTTTATTATATCATTTGCATCTGATTTTTTTATAGCTGACTCGAATTCAGATACATTTTCAGCATTAAAATTAGTTGTTTCTTGCAAATCCTTAAGTTCATTATATGCATCTTCGTTTCCATTTCCACCTACTTTTGTTATTTTAGCAAAAATTTTAGAGTTCAAGACATCCTTTTGTATAGCATCTAATTTTTTTCCTACTAGTATTAATGGTGAATTATTTTTAGCAGCTAATACACCCACGGAAAGTGAATCAATTAAATCTCCTTGTTTTTTCATCCCATCTTTAGTAACATAAAGATTTTTTAACTCTGTACTTTTATAAAATTCCTGTATAACTTTTGCATTAGTTTCATTTCTATTACTTCCTGATATCCTTTTACTATTTGGTAGATTTTGTTCTATGGAATTAGAAATAGAATATACACCACCAATTATATAAGATGTTTTTATATTTTGTTCCTTTATAAATTTATCCGCTATTTTTGTACCTTCATTTGAATCAGAAAGTATTATAGGCATATTATCTTGAGCTGCTGCTGCACCAACACTTACTGCATCAGCAAGTCCTTTTTCACCATTTACAACAACTATTTTATAAATATCTTTTTCTTCATCTAATCTCTCTGCCAATCTTAAAGATGTTTCATATCTATTATCTCCTGATATTCTTTCAAAATTTATTCTCTCTGATTTTAATTGGTTTTCAATATTTGAATCTAAGGTGTTTTTCCCACCAATTAAATATACATTCTTTACACCTAACCTCTTTAACTCTGATTTTGTTCTAGCATCTAATTTATTACTTTGAGTTAATAAAATAGGAGCATTTTTCAATTTAGCAAAAGGAGTTGATGATAAGGCATCTGCTATTGAATTATCATTTACTAATATAGCACTATCTGCTTTTGACCATCCATCTTGGCTAATTTTTATTGCAGTTTCCCATCTTCCAGAACCTGTTAAAGTATTTGTTATCAAAGCATTTGAGGTATTAATTGATACTGAAATTACTAAAATTGATAAAGTTAATATCGATATTATTTTTTTTGAAACTTTCATAGATTACTTCCTCCCAATATTCATAAAATGTTTTATGGAGCATGAACATACTGTATTTTATTTAATGCTAACTCATCAAAATGAGATTTTACTGAATGGTATCCTATAGCATAATGCCCACTTTCAGGATTCCATTTTTTATATGAATTCATTGCACTTAATAACTTCTCCTCTTGACTAGGTAACACCTCCCATACTTCTATACTTGGATTAACTTTTTTAAAATCATTATAGTCATATGGCTCTACATAAAATCTTAAGTCTTTTATTTTCCCTTCCTGATATAACTCTAATGCAGCTTTTCCTAATGCTCTATGGTCTTCATGTATTCCATTAGCCTTAAATGGAGTAACAGTCTTTACTTTCGCATCTGGATATTTTTTTAAGTACTTAAGAATTATTTCCTTTGCTTTTTCCTTATTTAACGCTCCATCATGAGCTCTATTATCTTCTATATGTATATTACTTTCTTTTACACCCATTGCTTCACAACTATCCTTAAATTCTTCATCTCTATCTTTTGAAAACTCACTTTCCGCTAGAGAATACTTATGTACATCTTTAATATGATAAGAGCATGTTCCCCCATCATCTAAAACTTTTCTTATTATTGATTTACTTCCATCTGTACATAATATAACATGTGTATCACTCTTTTCAACATGTTCAATTATAGCACTCCCCATACTTAAAGTTTCATCATCTTGATGTGGTGTAAAAAATAAAGTTGCATCTACCACTACTGCATCCTCCTATTTCATAAAATGTTATAATTTACAATAAAATAGCATGACTATAGAAAAAGATTCCTCTATTTATTAAGGAACCTTCTCCACAGTATAAGTTATTACCAACCTAGTATCTTAGCTATCTTTTGTATTACTGTCAATTCAACTCCATTACCTATTTGAGTTACTTCTGCACCAAGATTTAATTTTTTACTAAGGGCACCCTTTTGTGAGTCTGTTACATCAGTTTTAGCCAGAAGTATCGGACCTTTACCTGCTGCTAGAGGTCCTGCTGCCAATGCATCTACTAACAT
Organism: Clostridioides sp. ES-S-0108-01; assembly: GCF_020662285.1. Taxonomy (NCBI): domain Bacteria; kingdom Bacillati; phylum Bacillota; class Clostridia; order Peptostreptococcales; family Peptostreptococcaceae; genus Clostridioides; species Clostridioides sp. ES-S-0108-01. The sequence continues at coordinate 26,514 of NZ_JADGMN010000020.1, forward strand.
ACTATTATTTCCATAGCCATCTTTTGCTATATATAGTTTATCTAATTTGTTATAATATGTTTCTATAACTTTAGCATTGGTATCGTGTCTTGTTTCTCCTTCAACTCTTTGAACTTTTCTATCTTTATCAACATCAACAAGTTGATTTTCAATTTGGCTAGGTACATTGTTAGAACCACCAACTATGCCAATCTCTTTTCCATCCATCAATTTAATAGCTTCTGCTGAGAGATCATTCCAACCATTTACTATTATAGGAGCCTTAAGTTCAGCAGCTTTAGCAGCTATACTCATAGCATCAGCCTCCCCTTTTGCACCTACTACAAATGCATCTTTAAAAGAACCCATAGCTTTTGCTACTGCTACAGAAGTCGTATGTCTATCATCTCCAGCTAATCTTTCAACATTCTTAGTTACTGATTCTAATTGCTTTTTAGCTGTATTTGATACTGCTGATTCTCCACCTACTATGTATATTTTAGCAGATGGGCTCTTCTTAATTATATCTTTTACATAATCTAAAGTTACTTTTGGTATTTCACTATCAGATGCCAACAGTATAGGTGCTTTTTTAAATTGGGCTAGTGGTGTAGCTGCTAACCCATCAACTAATTTATTTGAATTAACTATAACTACATTTTCAGTGTATTTTGTTTGTTTTGCTATAGCTACTGCAGTTGCATATCTATCGTCTCCAGCTATTAATTTAACCTTTGAATTTCCTTCTAATGCAGATTTAGCATCTTTTAAATCTTTTTCATTAGTACTTTCTACAGTAAGTTCTATCGCTTTTCCAGATGTATCAGTATATTTAATAGTAAATTTATATTTTCCTGTTTCTGAATCTTTTGCTGAAATATCACTAACTGATTTTGATGTACCATTTGCCACCATATTACCTTTAACAGTTAATCTATATCCATCATATAAATCTTGTGGTGAAACTGTATTTAAATCACTATTTTTTATAGTTATTTCAGCTAATTGAACATCATCAATATTTTTAGCTCCTGCTACACCTAATTTACTTATGTTGCTTACTTTAAACGCTTCTGCAGAGGGGTCTAAATTTGTTCCATTTGAATCAACTGGATTAGCTGTTAAATCAACTTTTTCATCGCCAATCCCAACTTCTATAGTTTTAGAAGTTACTGTTTCTATTTTATCCCTTAAAGTTATAACTAATTTATCTTTAGCACTATCATACGACGCTTTTACATCTGCAACTTTATAAATTCCATTCGTTTCAGTTTTAGCTTTTTCTGTTATTGAATTAGCTTCAGCTGAAAGGTCTGCTGAATTTTCATACTTTTCAATTGCTTCAGCAACCACTTCATTTGCACTGTTTGTTACATGCCCTTTATCTTTTATCGTTACAAGAAGTTCTTTATTTTCTCCTAATGAATTTACTAACTTTTCTAATTCATCTATATTAGTTATTATATTTAATTTTGATGAAGTTTCACCAACCTTTATTTCATATATTGGTTGTCCAACTTGAGAACCTCCAGTATATTTTTGAGACATTAAATCTCTAACTTTTGAAACTAATTCTGTAGCTTCTTTTTTAGTTATTGTTTGTTCTTTTACCTGTGTAGTTTCCGCAGCAAAAACTGGAGTTACTGATGTACTTATCATTGCAGCTGCCATAACTACTGAAAGATTTTTTCTATTCATGGTATTTTCCCCCTAAGAAATTCAATTTTTTATTAATTTTTCCTTATTTACCAATTATAATATATATCTGACATTATTTCAATAAATAGGATTTATTGTAATAACTGATAATAAGGTATAACCTTTTTTATAATAGTTTAATTTTTTTATATTTACACACAAAAAGTAACAAAAATGTAATTTTTTTTTATAATCCAATTTATAACTAATAGACTTTTCATTTTCTTTATAGTATAATATTAAATGGAAGAAAGAAATTTCAAGCATCTCTTTTTTCCGTATTTCTCACACAAAAAGAGGCTCACATGAGCCTCTTTTTAATTGAACTTATAGAGATATTTTACTGTATTAACCCTTATTTTTTTATTTAAATTTTCAAACATACTATATCCTTCTATTGTATATTCTTTAATTGGATCTTTTTGACCATATGCTTTAAGACCTATATATTGTTTTAACTGTTCCATAGCATCTATATGTTCTATCCAATATGTATCAACTACTTGTAAAAGAACCTTTTTTTCCATCTGAGCTAAAGTATTAATACCGACCATCATTTTTTTTAAATCATAAACCCTTCTAGATATATCATAAGTATTTTCTATAATCTCTTCAACAGTTTTATTTCCTACTCCAGGTATTAATAAAGTATCTGCTGGCATAAAAACATCATATAGATACTTGAAATATCTATAATAGTCCCTGTTTTTTTTCAAGAAATTTTCAGCTGCATCAACTATAATTTCTCTTACCATTTGTTGTATATCTCCAGATATATCCTCTCCATCTAATACTTTATTTCTTTCATTGTATATAATTTTTCTCTGTTGATTTATAATATCATCATATTTAAGTACATTTTTTCTTATCTCAAAGTTTTTACCTTCTACTCCTTTTTGTGCTCTCTCTATTGCTTTAGATAACATTTTACTTTCAATAGCATCATTATCTTTACTATTCATTTTTTTCATTATTTTTTCTATACTTTTTCCACCATATAATTTTATTACGTCATCTTCTAAGCTTACAAAAAATCTCGATATACCAGGATCTCCTTGTCTTCCAGAACGCCCCCTAAGTTGATTATCAATTCGTCTTGTCTCATGCCTCTCTGTACCTATTACATAGAGTCCACCTAATCTTTTTACTTCTTCTTCTTCTATTTTATTTCCTGCACCAAGAGAAATATCAGTTCCTCTTCCAGCCATATTAGTAGCAATTGTCACCGAGCCTAGTTTTCCAGCCATAGAAATTATATCAGCTTCTTTTTCATGTTTCTTTGCATTTAAAACATTATGCTTAATTCCTTTCTTTTTTAAAAGACCTGACAAAAGTTCTGATTTTTCTATAGACACAGTACCTACTAATATAGGTTGTTTTGTTTTATTTATTTTTATTATTTCTTCTACAACAGCATCGAATTTAGCCTTCTCAGTTTTAAAAACTTTATCATGTAAATCTACTCTTATAACGGGTTTATTTGTTGGTATCTGTACAACATTTATTTCATAAGTTGACTCAAATTCACTTTCTTCTGTTTTTGCTGTTCCAGTCATTCCTGAAAGTTTATTATACAATCTAAAGAAATTTTGGAATGTAACAGTAGCTAAAGTTTTTGATTCATTTCTTATTTCCACACCCTCTTTTGCCTCTATTGCTTGATGAAGACCATCTGTAAATCTTCTTCCATCCATTATTCTACCTGTGAACTCATCTACTATAAAAATCTCATTATTTTTAACAACATATTCTACATCACGTTCCATTAATTTATGTGCTCTTAAAGATTGATTTACATGGTGGAATAATTCTATATTATCTACATTAGTCAGATTATCTATACCAAAAAACTTTTCACATTTATCAAGTCCTTTTTCTGTAAGAGATATAGTCTTATCTTTTTTATCCATTTCAAAATCACCATCTTCTATTGTGAGTATAAAAGCATTAGCCAAAGCACATATCTTACTTTCATCTTCTCCATTTCCAGCTATTATAAGAGGAGTTCTGGCTTCATCTATAAGTATAGAATCAACTTCATCCACTATGGCAAAGTTTAATCTTCTTTGTACTCTATCATTTGCATTAGTAACCATATTATCTCTTAAATAATCAAATCCATATTCATTATTTGTTCCATATGTGATATCACAGTTGTATTGATATTTTCTTTCATGTGGTTCTTGTTTAGCTAATATTACACCCACACTCATACCTAAAAATTCATATACAGGTTGCATGAGTTCTTTATCACGTTTAGCTAAGTAATCATTCACTGTGACAACATGTACACCTTGTCCAGATAAAGCATTTAAATATATCGGTGCCACTCCAACTAATGTTTTTCCTTCTCCAGTTTTCATTTCAGCAATTTTACCTTGATGAAGTACTATTCCTCCTATTAACTGAACCCTATATTGTCTCATTCCAAGAATTCTTTTTGAAACTTCTCTTACAACTGCAAATGCTTCTACTAATATATCATCTAATGTGTCGCCCTTTTCTAATCTATCTTTAAATATATTTGTCGTATTTCTCAGTTCTTTATCTGACAATGCTTCCATTTTATTTTCTAATGCTTCTATTTCATCTACTATACGATTTATAGCTTTAATTTCTATTTCATCTGATTTATCAAGTATTTTATCTAAAACTGACATTTTTTCCTCCTTATTTTTCTCTATTGTCTTTTTTACACTTTCTATTATACATTAAAATGAGTGAATAGTAGACATTTTTTTTAAAGTATAGTATAATGTCCATACTTAAATAAATTATTACATCTTTATATTTAAGTATTTTTCACGCAAAAGAGAGGCTAAAATTTTAGCCTCTCTTTTATTATTTAATTAAAATATCAAAATAAAAAAAGACTTCTTAAAAAGAAGTCTTTTTTTATTTTAACTTATCTAAAATTTATCTTATAAATCTAATAAGTCTTTTATTCTATTTAAAACTGACTCAGCTATACCTTTACCAACTTGTGTTAAAGATGCATCTGTATCATCTTCTAATACTTTACTTATTGCTACAGATTGCTCAGAAGATATAGAATCAGTAGCTAATACTACAGGAGCTGAATTATGACCAGCAACTGCACCAATTGCTAATGCGTCAACTAATTGGTCTTCCTTAGTAGAACCATCTTTAGCAACAAAGAAATCTTTTGCTCCTTTTCCATCTCTTATAGCATCTGTATCATCTATTTTATAGTATTTTTTGATAACTTCTGCATTAGTTCCTTGTCTATCATTTCCTTTAACTCTATCAGGAGCTTGACCTATAGCATCTTCTATAGATTTTTCCATATCTTTAGAAACACTAGCTGTTCCACCTATTATATCTACTTCTGCACTTCCTAAGAAATCTTCTGCATCTGAAGATAATTCAGTTCCTTTACCATCAACAACTATTATTGGATCAGCATCTCCATTTGTTAAATGAGAAGCAACAGAAGCAACACTCATAGCATCTGCTAATCCAGTTCCTCCAACTACATATGCTTTATCATTATCTAAACCTATCTTATCTGCTATTTTTAAAGAAGTTTCATATCTGTCTTCTCCAGATAATCTTGTAACTTTTAATCCCATATCAGTTAATTCTTTTTCAACATCTTTAGATACACTATTTACTCCACCAGCTATATAAACAGTTTTCTTATTTGATACTCCATCTGAAGTTTTTAATCCCATAACTCTCTTTATTTCAGATTTTACACCTGAATCTAACTTATCTTTACCTGTTAATAATAATGGAGCTGTTTTTTCTGATGCTAAAGGTGCAGCAACTAATCCATCAACTATAGCATTTGAACCAACTAAAACGACATCATCTACTTCATCAGTAGTTACATATCCATTTTCTGTAGAATTGAAATATTTCTCACTTATTGCTATAGCAGTTTCTATTCTATCTTCTCCAGCTACAACATTAGTATTTTTGTAACTATTATTGTATGTTTTTAAATCTTCTAAGAAATCTTTTAAATCACTCTTACTAGTAGATTTAGCAGTTAAAACTACTGGTGAATTTCCACTAGCTAACTCAGAAGGAGTTTTTGAACTTGCTCCATATGTTGCAAATCCTTGTAATCTCTTTCCAGTTGAGAAAAGAGTTGCTTTATAGTAATCTCCATCTTTCACTGCATCTTGTAGAGAATCTATTGCATCTTCTATATCATTTGAGTTAAATACATATTGTTTAGCTAAATTTTTAGCTACATCTTCTGAATCAGAATCAACAGTTACATTCTTTTCAGTAGCTTTTACAACTCTTAAATAATTTTTAGCTCCAGGCTTTTCTTCTTCAGCTTTAAAAGCTAATTTTCCAAGTGAATCTACATAAGGTTTAGAGAAATCAACTTTAGCATCACCAGTCTTAACTTTTATTTCTTCAACTTTTACTTCTGTACCATCCTCATCAGAATATGCTTTCTTAGCAGGACTTGCATCTACTGGTAATGTTAAAATTCTACCCTTATCATCGTCTGTATATTTTACATTTGCAGTAGTTGTGTAATAATTATCTGTTAAAAAAGTACTAACTGTTGTAGAAGTACCATCTAATTTAATATCACCTAACTTTTTAAATCCACCTTCAAAAAGAACTTTATCTGTTGCCTCATTAATTTTGTCTTTTATAGTTTTTTCTAAGGCATCAATTTCACTGCTTGTAAATTTAGGTGCTTCTTTTGCTTGAATCTCAAAATCAACAAATTCTCCAGCGTCTAAATCTTTTATTTTTGATTCAACAGCATCTAAATCTGAGCTATCTTTAATAGGAAACTCGTTTTTAACTATTTTATATCCAGAATCGCCATCCATTTCTTTATATCTAGCTACAATTACCCCATCATTATCTAGAACTTTTTGTAAATCATTTTTAATCTGTTTCACTTTACTTGACGCTACTGTATATCCTTTTATGTTTGCTTTTTTCTCAGTCTCTAAAGCTACATAATCACCATTTTTAAAATTTCCATTAAGTAATTGTTCAACACTTATTCCTTTTGATTCATCTGCAAATACTGGAGCAGCAGAACCAACTACAGTAACAGCTGCCATAGCCATTGCTAAATTTTTCTTATTCATTTCTTAAATTCCTCCCAACATTATATTAATTACATCTCTTTTAATTATGTACATATAAATTTCATGTTCATATAATCCAAATATTTCTCACACTCTTATGATAGACTATATAAAATATAATTTCAATAATTTATGCAAAATTAATAGAAGTTTTTTCCATCAAATTATCTGTTTTTTCGCCATTTTTTTAGTTTTTAAATTTATCATTCACATTTATACTATATTTTTAATTTTATTTTATCTTTTTTTAATCAATTTTATATTTTCTATCATAGCTGTTAAAACAAAATTTAGCTATTTAAAAATTCCATTGCTGCATTAATTTCACCTTGAGTAGAAACATACATTCCAAATCCAAAGCTATAAAACTCTTCTTTTAACATATTCTCATTATACTTAGAAGATTTTTTCCATAGGTCAAAAATGGACTTCGCTATATTTTTTGCATCTTTAGAAGTGTAAACAGACTTAACATTCATAGGTAAATATGCAATATTTTCATCAGTTCTCATACCAAAACCAGAAAACACTTCAGCTGCATTTTTACCATCAATCTCATGGGCAAATACCTTCTTATCATCCATATACTTAGACCATGCATTTGCCATTCCAGCTAAAGAATTTAATTCCCTTAAAGTCTTCTTACCTTTTTCTTTTCTATATGAATTAACTAAATTATACATTTCATTAGAAACCATAGCCTTAAATTCATAACTATTAGGGTCTTTTGTACTTGTATTTACAACTACCTTAACATTTACACTAATCTCACTCTTCTGACCTAAATTATCTACTACACTTATATTTAAAACATACGTACCAGCCTTATTAACATCTACATTTCCTTTAATATCGGTCTTTAAATCGTTTCCATAATAATCAGTAGCAACTATATTCAACATACTATTATCAAACTTATCCCCTACAGAAATCTCAACATCATTAGCAGTTATCGTAGGCAGTGTATTTTTATCAGATACAGAAATAACACATTGGTCAACAACCTTCTTATCCATTCCACCTAAAGAAGTAACTTCATCAGCACCTCTAAGTACACTCTTATCACTTCCATCATCAACAAGTACTATAGGTTTTTCCTTAGCCAATGGAGAACCAGCCACAGCATCAACTAATTTATACCCTTGCGAAACATAAAACTTCTTTGTTCCCTTATAAAAGCGTTGTATAACCTTCTTATTAGTCTCAAATCTATCCTTACCAGCAATCCTAACAGAATTAGTCTTACTCACGAGTTCATTACTCATTATCTCCTCTGAGCCAAGAGAATAACACTGAACATCATCCACATTAAATGGTATACTCTTTCCATCAGTAAGTATCACTGGCACTCCATCTCTAGCAGCTACAGAAGATACACTCATTGCATCAGCCTCACCTGTATATCCATTTACAAGAAAAACCTTATCACCACTATTTACTGATTTAATAGCTGAAATTTCCTTAGCTATAAGATAGCTAGTCTTTATTCTATCCTCACCACCAATTCTTTTGACCTCAATTCCCTTATTCTTAAGTTGATTTTCCACAGACTTACCTATAGTATCCTCTGTTCCTATAACATAAGCATTCTTAACGTCCTTTAATCTTTTTTCAACATCAGTTGGTATTTTATCTTTTTGTACCAACATTATAGGAGCTTTTGCAACTCCTGATAGTCCACTTGCACTTAATCCATCTACTATAGAATTATCAGTGTTTACTAATATGACTGTATCATATATTTGTTTGTCTGATATCAATGCAGAAGTCTCATATCTATCTTTCCCTTGTATCTTTTCTATGCTTGAAAGTGCATTGATATTTGTTGCCCCTGCCATTATTAATGATATTGTCAATCCTATCGATAATACTCTCTTATTTACCTTCATCAAACTCCTCCTACTAATTTTTTTATATAATTCAGCTAATTATAAATTACATCCTCAGTAGTGATTCCCTTAAAATTTATAAATGACTAAAATAAAAAACATCTAAAATACTATAATCTATAAAATAATAACAAAATAGACTACAAAAAGTACTTTAGATGTGATTTTCATTTTATGATATCAGTAAATTAATAAAAAAACAAGATTTATGGTAAATTTTTACAAACTACCCTCGTTACCATTTAAAAACTCTTGAGTAGCATGTACCTGACCGTCAGATAATATATAAAGTCCAAATCCGGTACTGGAAAAATCATCACTAATCATATTTGCATTATATTCAGGAGACTTCTCCCATACTTCAAATATAGCCTTTGCCAAATCTTTTGCATCTTGAGTCGTTTGAACACTCTTAGAATCTATATAAATATATGCTATATTCTCCTCACTTCTCATTCCAAATTCAGAAAATACTTGTGGAGCATTTTTTCCATCTATATAATGTGCAAAAACTGCGTTATCCATCATGTACTTAGACCACGCATTTGCCATACCTTCTAGCTTACTAGACACCACCAAAGGCTCTTTACCTTTTTCTTTTCTATAAGAATTGATTAAGCTGTACATTTCAGTAGACACCATTTTCTTAAATTCTGGGCTGTTGTAATCATGAGATTTATCATCTAACACTTTTATCTCTACTCTTTTTTCTATACTTTTTCCCCATTCATCTGTAGCCTTTAATGTCAATATATATGTACCTATTCTATCCGTATCTATAAACCCATCAACTTCTATTGGCAATACCTTTCCAGTGTTATCTTTAGCCACTATATTTAATTTGCCAGTGTCAAACTTTTCACCCCTATATATCTCTGTACTTCCAACTGTAATTGTTGGGGGTTGTCCATTTGACTTTGAAGCATTTATACACTGTTGTATTACTTTCTCATCTATTTCACCTATAGAAGTTATATGCTTAGCTCCTTCTAATACAGTCTTATCACTACCATCATTTACTAGTACCATTGGAGAGTCTTTAGTAAGTGGTGCAGCTGCTATTGCATCTACTAATTGATACCCATCTGATACATAGAATCCATCTGCACTTTTAAAAAAGTAGTCTATTACCTCTTTGTTAGTTTCAAATCGGTCAGTTCCTTGTATTCTTACTGAGTTTGTACTTTTTACTAGAGAATTACTCATTATCTCCTCCGAGCCTATACAATACGATGGAATATTTTTTACATCAAAAGGTACACTCTTTCCATCTGTAAGTATGATTGGAGCTCCATCTCTAGTAGCTACTGATGATACACTCATTGCATCTGCTTCTCCACTATATGCATTAGTTAATAGTACTTTATCCACTTGTTTTATATTTGCTATTTCTTTAGCTATTAAGTAGCTTGTTTTTAGTCTATCTTCTCCACCAATTCTTTTGACTTCTATATTTTTAGAATCTAGTTCTTTTTCTACTGATTTACTTATAGTATCTTCTGTACCTATTATGTATGCTTTTTTGATATTTTTTAAACATCTATTTGTGTCTGCTGGTATCTTATTTTGTTGTGTAAATAGTATTGGCGCTTTTGTAGCACCTGATAATCCACTTGCACTTAATCCATCTGCAAGTGATTTTTCTGTATTTACTAAAATTACTGTTTCATAAGTCTGTCTATCAGCTATCTTTGCTGCTGTTTCATATCTATCTTTACCATATATTTTTTCTACTACTGATGATGCACTTACACTTTTGAAGTTTACCAAGATTAATGATACTGCTAGACCTAATGATAATATTTTTTTGTTCATTTTCATATCCCCCTGATGATTTTTATATTTTATATTTATAATGTTTTCATTTAAACTTCATTTTTCCTTTATTTTCTATATATTATAGAGTATATATGATATTAATATATTTCGTCTATATATTAATACTTTATTTTATTAAATTTAAAAAATTATTTTTATCTTCATTTTAAATATGCTCAAAAATAGAGTTTATAGATGAAAGATACCTGCTTCGTTTAAAAAATAAACTTAATACTACTCAAATTATTATACATTTTAATTTCAATATTATTAAATTATCAACATAATAAAAATAAAATAAGAATGTACTTTTAAACATATAAATTTATATTTAAATACATTCTTATTTTTAATTTACTTAATATATTTATTTTTCAATTAAGCTCCTAATCTTATCTACTACAGATGAGGCTATTCCTCCGCCTACTTCAAACAACTTTGATGAATTTTTACCTTTTAATGACGATTCTTGTGATTTATCTAACGCATTTGTAGCAAGTATAACTGGTGAATTGTTTTTAGATGCTAATGGTCCAACTGCTAAGGCGTCTATAAGTTTATCTTGATTCGCAACTACAACTCCATCAAGTTTAGATTGAGAATAGAATTTGTCTATTACTTTGGCATTTGTCTCTTGTCTAGTTTGACCTGCTACTCTATTGTTTGATATATCTTTGTTTGCTATTTTTCCAACTTGCTCAATAGCCTTGTTGGATATTTTTTCTATTCCACCAATAAAGTATATATTTGACACATTATTTGATTTAATAAATTGTTCAGCTTCATTATCTACACCATCTTTTTGTGTAAGTACTATTGGAGTTTTTTCCTTACCAGCCAGTGATGCTATTGATAATGAATCAGCTTCTCCATTTCCTGCCCCTATATACAACTTGCTTACCTTATTTGTCTTATCTATTTCTTTTGCTATATTAATAGAAGTTTGATATCTTGTATCTCCACCTATTCTTTGTACTGATATTTTTGAATTTACAGCTTTGATAGCTTCAACAATTGAATTTGGCATTGAGTTATTTCCACCTATTACAATTACTTTTGATGGATTTAATCTTTTTAATTCTTCTACAGTTTTTTGAGGAAGCTTTTCATTTGATGATAAAAGAATTGGTGAGTTTTTTACACTAGCAAGTGGTGTAGCTGTAAGTCCATCCACCATACTTTTATCTTCTCCATTTACAATTACAACTGTATCTGATTTTGTCCAGCCACTTTGCGATATTTTAACAGCTGTCTCAAATCTATCAGCACCTTTTAATTTTTTGACTGTGACATTAGATGTAGACTCACTTGAACTTCCTCCTCCAGAGCTTCCACCACTAGATGAGCCACCTGAATTACTTCCTCCACTATTATTATCTGGTGGCAATTCATCTGGTTTAGATAATTCATTTTCAACTATGTACTCTAAACTTTTTGGAAGCGTAACTTCAACATATTTGTTTATTGTAGCTTTTCTTCCTCTAGTCGTTTTTTGTGATAATCCAAGTTTTAATATTACATTTAAGCCACTTTCTTCCGTTTCTTTGCTAACAACAGAATAGTTTATCCTAATATTGTTTAATAAATATTCAAGTGCTTCACTTTTCTCTACCTTATACTTTTCAGGGTCACTTTTACTAGAACCAGTTCCCCCAATTGGTTTTACTTCACTCTCATTAATAAGGGTAAATATTAAACTTTCATCTGAATTTATACTTTCATAATCCACTGTTTTATTGTTATATGTTACAATTTTTAAAGCTGGTTTATCACTTGTTCCATTCCCTAAAATTTTATAGTCAGCATTTGAGTTACTGCCAGATTTTTTTACAGATATTCTTCCTATATTCAATCTATTTCCATCTAGTAAATCTTCATTTGATGTAACATATATATCTAATGTAGTTGTATTACTTGATTTATTGTATTCTGCTCTACAAGTAGCATTTGCATTTCCACTTTTTATCTGAGCTTTTATATTATCAGACCAAGTAATCTTTTCTTTCTGCTCATTATCTACTATTTCAACCTCACCTTGTACTTTTATACTAGCTTGAAATGAATATACTATATTTTCTACTGAGTCCACAGATATGTCTATGGTATTTACTTTCTCATAAGTTTTTGTTCCTTGTAAAACTGGTTCTGCATATGCACATGTAGCACTACCAGTTACAGCTACTGCCATAGTTGACACTGCTACGGTTCTTATAAAAGATTTTCTTTTACTCATTAACACCCGTCCTTATCTATCATTAGCTAGATGGATAAGATTGCTTATCCACCTAGCTTTTATATTTAATTTATAAATTATCCTAAACTTATAGTTACATTTATATACTCTACTTTTAACATCTACTCTTTTAAAACTATTCTAGTATCTACTCACATTAAATATACAATGTTAGCACTAGTATTTTTAGATTTTTTAGACTTATCTCTACTATTTATCTCTGACAATGTTACCTTTTACTTTATTACTTACAGCTACAACCTTCTTATTACTGACATCAGTAGCATTTCTTGTAGCCTTTCTAGCTTTACTATTACTATCAGTAAGGCTTATTGTCTTTAACTCATCGTAATTCTTAGCTTCCACAGGTACATACATTGTATCACTTACAAATCTTTGACCTACTGGAGTATCTCCTTGAAGGTCATTGTATCTATATAATTCAGCCTTAACTTTATCACTTAAAGAATCAAAGCTTTCTTTTGGCATATAGTAAACCCATGTACCTTTACTTATTTCTCCTAATTCACCTTTTTCTGGAACCTCTGCAAATAAAAGCGCTTCTCCAGATATAGTCTTATTGTTTTTATCTATAAGTAGTGGTAAGTTAAATGCTGGATTTCCACTGTATTCGCCTGTAATAACTATTGAACCTGCTGGAATCTTAGCTGTTTCATCTTCACTTGTGTTAGAGTTATCACTTTGATATACATAATCTTCTGCTAATTTTCCAATTCCATTAGTACGAGTCTGGTCTGCACTATTCACTGTTCCAATCTCTATATTGTCACCTGGAGGCCCTATTATATCTAACTCTGCAACTTCTATATTAGACTTATTGTTTGAGATTAGTTTTACATATCTAGCTTGATAAGTCCAAAGATTACCATTTTTATTAAATGTAACTCTAGCCTCATTATCTTGGTCTTTTCCTCCACCAACTAAATCTTGTCCATATTCAAAAGTTCCTTGACTTACATCTTCCCAGTTCTTTTTATCATTGCTTACTTGTATCTTGTAATTAGTTAAAGAATTGTATGTTGTACTAGTATCCTTTCTAAAGTTAAACAATCCTTTTAATGAGAATTTTCTAGCTTCTGTCTTTGGTTTTGTATATTTTAATCCTACTATAGGTAATGTCTCTTTCATATCTACTATTATATATGGATTTTCTTCTACATTTATATCAGGGTCTTTTTGTGGGTCTTTATTCCACTCAGCTTTACTAATTCTCTTCCCTTTATAAGTAGTACTTGCATCATTGTCCTTTATATTATCAATTTCAGGATTTTGTAGTGGTCCATGTGAGTCATTTTCAGTTCTAACATCACCATCAGAAACAGTATTTGTTATAAATGACCATGCTGATTTATTTATTTTCCCTTCATCTGATAATTTTACAGTACCAACTTCAAATTCTTCTGTTGGATTTAGATGATAATCATATGCAACTACCTTATATGTAAATGCTCTGTTGTTAAGAGGAGATATATTATCAGTAAATTTAGCTTTACTATTTCCTTTTGCATCTACAAACCCAACTGTTCTGTATTTTACTTGAGTTCCATTTTCACCATCTAAATAATTTCCATCACTTCTTATTATTTCGTATCCTAATATCTTATCTTTATCCTTATCTACATCTAGGTCTATAGATATCTTATTAGACTTAACTAGAGAACCACTTATTATCCCATCAGAAAAACTAGCACTTACTTTAGTATCTTTCGCCATACTAGCTATATTTTCATTTAAAATCTTTCTTCTAGCTTCGTCATTTACATATTGTATCTTTCTAGCTTCTTTTTCGTACTTATTACTATCCATTATACTGTTTAATTCTGGTGTAATTTCTACTCCCCATGCCTTAAAGTAATCTCTTAAATCTTTTTCAACAACACTTGATGCCATTGCTACCAACATTTGGTCTTTTGGTAAACTATTAATTGGGTCACTACTTGAAAGTGCTCTGTATTTTCTTGAAATCTTTGCATAGAATGTGTCATTACTTAAATCAGCATCTGAGTTATTCTTTAACATTGAGCCTGTAAAATCATCATCATAAGCTAGATGTAATTGCCATAACATTCCAAGCCTTTCAAATACATTGCTTGGTATACCTAAGCTATTTGAAGTTACATGTTCATATATCTTATCCATTGTTGAACCTTCAAGTCTTGAATGTGTCTTATCATCAAACGTCTGGGCAAGTAAAGCAAGTACATTGTTACTAGTTTCGCTATAGGTCATCTTACCAATATCTGTAACATGCCCTATCTCATGACCTATTCCCCATCCAAATAAACTTCCTCCACTAGCTTTTCCATTAGTATCTATTTGGAAAGGTACTCCATTCATAAGTCCTGGCACTGAACCGTATTCTACTCCTACATGTAGCCCAGAAGCATACATAAATGCTCCAATAAACATTCTTTGATATTTTATGTTCATACGTGATTTTGGAGCCATATCATTTTTAGTTATATTAAATTCATTATCATCTACAGTTCCATTACCATCTAAATCTTGTGTCTTAAATACTCCTCTTTCAGAATATATTAAATCCATAATTTGTTCCCATGCAAGCATACTATTATATAGTCTATCTACTTGTGTGTTTAAATCAGAATTTCCTTTTGATATTCCTTGATATACAGCTGTTGCTGGAACATTTAATGTCACTTTATCACTTTCAATATCTGTAGTATTTAATACACCAGTTTTTTCTGAATATCCATATGAATTACCAATATTTGTCCCTGGATAATATGGTTCTCCTTTTATAGCATCTTTATATTTAGCTAATTCTTCTATATATGCTTTTATCTTTTTCTTAGATTGAGAAACACCTTCTGGGCTTTTATCGTTTATTGTTCCATTTAGGTTAAGATGTGGTATCTTAGTAGCTCCTGCTACACGTACCTTTATATCTCCTCCACTTGGAGTATCCTCAGGGTATCTTATGTATAAACTTCCTCCACATTCTATATCTAAACTATGAAGTTTGCTTAACTGAATTACATTTTTTCCAGTGTTAAGATTTATTTCTCCACTCTTATATGCACCAGATTCTCCATAGTATTGTGTATATATCAACTTAGGAGTTTTTCCACTTTTACTTCCAACATATACTGTGATTTCATCTCCTGCTCTAGCAGCTACTCCCAATGCTTGCCAGTCATTTTGCATACCTAAATTATTAGAATTTACAGTATATTGTCCATTTTTATCTTTATATTTTCCTGATTTATTTATTTCTTGATTCACAGTTGTTACATCAGTAAGTGTTGCTCTATCATTATATAAGTCTTGAGCTAATTTTAATTCTCTCTCAATAACTGTCTTATAAGGATGATATTCTCCACTAGCTTTATCTGGAGTATTCAGTCTATCTTTTAGTTCAGTTATTTTTTCTTGAGTTATATCTTCTTTTAATTCAATCTGTAGGTCATCTGCAAATAGATTTCTTACATCATCTTCTATACTGTCATACTCATAAAACTTAAGTTCTGATATATTAGCCTTGTATGAATAAGATGAACAAACATTTACTTGTATCTTAGTAGCATTTATTGGCTCTTTTAATCTAACCATTATATACTTATTATTATTCACAGGGTCTGTCTTTGTTTCAAAAGGAACATCCCCCAAATTATGTAATTGACCATTTTCATCCCAATATCGTATTTCAAAGTCATTTATTGTCTTATCAGAAACATCAAAACGAGGTGTAGCCATAAAAGTATCCATAGTATAAGATTTATCAAAAGTTATTATTGGTCCTCTATTCGTTCCCTCAGCCGCATTATATTTTGGGAATGTCCAGTGTGTTGTAAAGTCTCCATCTACTATATTAAATTTATCAAATGGATTTTTATCACTATATTCACTTTTATCATATCCATCTGGATAAGTAACATCTACAATGTGATTTGTCGGTATTCCAAATCCACCATTCTCTTTAGGAGTATTAATCAATCTATAGTTAGGTGTTGTTGGTGCATCCATACTTTCAGTTGTCCCTATATATGTTTTAGACATTCCACTAGTTCCCAAGTGGTTAGTAGCTGTCATTCTAACTTCATATGTTGTATTATCCTTAAGACCTTCTATCTTTGAACTTGTCCCACGAATAAGCCTATCATTGTATTTTATCCAAGAGCCATTAGAAGCTTTTTCTCTATAATATAAGTCAAAATCTTTAGCTTGCTTATGATTTTTCCAACTTACATCAAGAGATTTAAATCTACCTTTAACACTTATGCCTTCTGGTGGTTCTGGCTTTGTATTTGGAACAACTTGAAATTCTAATATACTATCTGGGCTAAATTGTATAGGTTTATAGTTTGAATCTACATTTTCTGGTACTCCATCTAAGTTTTCTGGCATTGCATCTTTATATCCACTAGACCAATCGCCATTTAAAGATTGTATGCTAACTCTATATAGTCCATATGCTTCTATATCTCTAACTTCTATTGTATTTTTACTAGTTTGTAATTTTTTAGTCGATAATACTTTTCCCTTATCGTCAATTTTATCTAGTATAAGCTCATATGCCGATACATTTACTTCATTATTCCAATAAAAAGATACCTTTTCATTTCCAACAGCAGTGCTAGTCAATATTTTATTGATTTTAGGTATATTCATATCTGGCTTTGGTATTTCTTTATATACATTGTTTAAAAATTCAACTTTAGATATTTCTGCAAGGCTTCTATCATTTGCTGTTGTGGCTGTTATTTTTATAGTTATCTTTTTTACTGCTACTTGTTTACCAAGATTTATTACTATATCGCTATTTTGAACATCTGCATATGTTTCTAATGCTGACCTACTATATGTAGATGTTGTAGAGTTATCATCTTTACTGATATTACCCTCTTCTTTTGGAGTATCTTCATCTGAATCAGATTTATCTGTTGATGAATCTTCTTTACCATTATTTTCATCTTGATTTGTATTAGAGTTTGATTCTTCTTTATCACTATTTTCTTCTTGTTTATCATTATTTTCATCTTTATTATTTGAGTTATTATCAGACTGCTCTATATTTTCATCTTTATTATTTACTTCTTCTTGATTTACTTCTTCTTGTTCGTTATTTGCTTCTTCTTGTTGCTCTTCATCTTTTAAGTTTTTTATATATTCTTTGTTTTCATAAGGAATCTGTTGAACATTACCATCTTTGTCAGTAACTTCAACTATTCCTTTTGCTGGAGCAGTACCTTCTGGAGCTTTTATATTGATGACTTCCATATTAAGTGCTTCTGATAAAGCTATGTCCATTACTGCTGGTTTTTCCTCTGATATTTTATCATTTTTTTGAGATATTGTAACTCCATTATTTTCTTCACTAAATAAATCTTCTACATTACCTTTAATATCTGTATCACTATTTACTTTTAATTCAACCTTACTCGTATCTACTATAGGGTTGGTAGATACTATACTTTCTAGACTTTTTGCATCTTCACTTTGACCTAAATTTTTCTGCACATAATCTAAATCAACAATATCTACCTTTCCATCTCTATTTAAATCATATTCTCTTTTATTTGAATCTATATTCTCTAAAACCTTATTATAATCATTCTTATCTACTTTACCATCTTCGTTTACATCACCCATTAAGAATAATTCATAATTTAAAGGTTTATTTTTATTATCTACACTTGCTCTATTACTTAATAAAACTCTTTGTGAATAACTTGATATATCAATGTCTTTAATTTCTTTGTTCTTAAATCCAGCTCCAGAGACTTCTATATTGTATTTTCCTACAGGTAAATTGTCAAATACAATATTATAATATGATATATTCTCATCTTTATTTTTTATTTCACTTCTACTTGCAGATAGTTTTTTTATAGTATATTCTATATTATCTGCCCCAATATTTACTGTTCCTGAATCTTTTTCTCCAAGCTTTATTACCCCACTATTGTTACTATCATCTTTTAATCGTAACTGCATATTAGTCATATTTTCTGACTCATTGTTTTTTATTGGAAGTGAAAAATTTAAATCTACTTCAAGATTCCCCTTCAACTTTTCTGTAACTGATTTTTCAACTGCCCTTAGCTTTCCCTCTAACATAGTTTCTGCAAAAACGTTTAGTGGTGCGCTACACATAGATACTGCTAGTACACAAGATATTGCCTTTTTCATGAAACAACAATCCTCCCTTAATAAATATCTAACTTTTCATGAATTTAAATACTATAAGTTTCAGACAATAAAAAAAGACACTCAAAGAGAATCTTAATTATAAGATAAAAAGACTTTACTCTTTTTAGCAACTGGCTGATATGGCTTTAAAAGCTTTAATCCCTATAGTTTTGCGTCATTAGATTTCCCTAATTTTGCCATTTAATTTTCACTACTTTATTACCCATTTTATATTATATTTAAACTTTTTAATACAATTTTTTTAAATTAAATTATAAAAATTTAGCTGTCTCAAAATAGAGATAAGCCTATTTTTCATTGTTGAAATGATGAAAATGTATTTAATTTAATATAAAAAAAGTGCCTCATGAATTAAAAATTTCATCTTGAGACACCGCAATTTTTCATTATAATTTAATTACTTATATAATTTTCTCACAAGCATAATTTTGTGTATATCTTTCTTATTCTTTATATCTTCCATAAAACTCATGTGTCGCATATAGATTCTTATCTCCTGTTATAGCTATACCAAATCCCATTATTTCATACCCTTTATGTAACATATTAGTACCTTCTTCTGGATTTGTCTTCCACTCATTAAAAATAAAGTTTCCTATATCATCTGCATCTCTATTTGTATACACAGGTTTATCTGGAATTTTATATTTAATTATATTTTCACCTTGAACTGCAATATATCCAGGCTTAATCTCACTCCAATCTAAGTACTTTAAAAAAGTAGAATATGAATTTTTTCCATTTATCGTATGAGATAAAGTCTTCTTATTTGCCATTAAATTAGACCAATCATTTGCTAGACCCTCTAATCTACTTGCTACAGATAACGCTCTTACTCCATTTTCTTTTCTGTATTGCTTTGTAAGAGCATATACTTTACCCTTTATTCTCTCCTTAAATGCTCTGTCATTTGGATTGTAATATAACCCTTGTTGGTTTGGTGAAGCTTGATTTATACATTGCTTGATAACATTTTGATTTATGCCTCCTAGTACAGTTAATTTATTTGCACCACTTAAAATGCTCTTGTTGCTACCATTTTCAACTAAAACTACAGGAGCATTTTTTGCTATTGTAGAAACTACCAATGCGTCTGTTAATTGCAACCCTTTACTTAGGTAAAATTCTTTACTATTTTTATAAAACTCTTGTATAACTCTCTTATTGGTATCAAATCTATCTGTTCCACCCAATCTAACAGAATTTGTACTCTTAACTAATTCGTCACTGATTATTTCACTAGAGCCAAGTGCATAACTCTTTAACCCTGTTGTGTCAAATTCTACACTATTTCCATCTGTGAGTATTATAGGTACTCCATCTCTAGCTGCTACTGGTGATGCACTTATCGCATCTGCTTCTCCCGTAAATCCATTGGCTATAATTACTTTATCTATTGGCTTAATTTCTTTTATTTTTTCAGCTATTTTTATGCTTGTATCAAATCTATTTTCACCAAATATTCTTTGTACAACCTTTTTTTTGGATAGTAACTGATTTTCAACATTTTTACTTATTGTTGATTCTGAGCCTATTATATATACAGTATTTGCTTTGTTTAATCTTTCCATAGTTGTGTTTGGAATCTGATTCTGTTTTGTCATCAAAATAGGTGCATTTAAAGCTCCAGCTAAACCACTTGCACTTAAGCCATCTGCTAAGCTATTATCTGAATTGATTAGAATTGCTGTATTGTAATTTTGTTTATCAGCTATTTTTGCTGCTGTCTCATATCTGTCATTCCCTTTTATTTGTTCAACTGATGTCAACGCATTTACCATAGGAGTATTTACCATTACTAAAAATAGTGTAAGTCCTATAGCCAATATCTTTTTACTATTCTTCATATTATTTTCTACCCCCAATATATTTTTCAAATTTTTTACTAGTACTTTTGCTTATTTCTACTAAAAAGGTTACAATTTTGTTACCATATTTTATATATGATACCATAGTTATCCATATAACTCAAACAATATAGTTAAAGTCTTTATTCTCCATAAATTCAAAACATTATAACTTATTTTATTTAATTAAGTAATAAATTAAAAATAATATACATTAATGGGGTATTTAATCATTATAAGCAGTATAATTTATAATAATTTTTTTATAATATGAAGTCCACAATATTATAATTAAAAAATAAAATAAAGAAGTGTCTCAAAATGAATTTTTTAGTTCATGAGGTGCTTTTTTTATGTGAAATTAAAATCGTATTTAGCCATATAGAAACACCCCAATCGTTAGGTTTTTGTTCCAACAATTGGGGTACAGTATAATTTCTATTTTGAGATAGACTCTTATTTTTATTTCATTATTTTTATATATTTTCTAATATCTAAATTATATCTTACCTATTAACATATTGTATAACTATATATTATCTAAATAAACTTTTAATATTAGTTTCTATATCTTATTAGTTCTTAGTAAATAAGTTTATTTTTTCTGCTATTTTTTCAATAGCGTTTTTAGCTATTCCTTCACCTATTTGTACTAACTTAGTAGCATTCTTAAGTCTTAATTCAACTACTTCTTCTTGTGATTTAGAAAGTTCTTCTGTAGTTAATACTATTGGAGCTTTTGAACTAGCTGCAAGTGGTGCTGCTGTAAGTGCATCAACTAATTGTCCATTTCCACCTACATAACCATCTTTTGCAACATATGCTTTAGTTGCACCTGCGTAGTACTTGTTGATTACTTTAGCATTAGTATCTTTTCTATTTTCTCCAGCTAATCTTTCAACTTTATTATTTAAATCTATTTCAACTAATTTGTCTTCAACTTCTTTTGATACAGAATTCTCTCCACCTACTATTTCTAATTCTTTCCCTCTTAATAGTTTTTCAGCATTTGCATCTAACTCATTACCTGTAACTATTATTGGAGCACCAAATTGAGCAGCTCTAGCTGATATACTCATAGCATCAGCTTCTCCATTTCCACCTACTACAAAAGCAGTCTTAAATGTATCTTTTAATTGTTTTGCTATTTCTAAAGAAGTTTCAAATCTATCCTCTCCAGAAACTCTCTCAACTTTACTTACACCTAATTTAGAAAGTTTTTCTTCAGTTTCTTTTGATACTTTAGATTCTCCTCCTACTATATATATTTTCTTAGATGATAAATTGCTTCCAAGTACTCTTAATATTTCAGCTTCTATTTCTGATGGTAATGAGTCTTTCTTAGATAATAGTATTGGTGCATTTTTTTGAGATGCAAGTGGTGCTGATGCTAATCCGTCAACTATAGCATCTTCTCCAACTAAAATTATAGCTCCTGCTTCTCCATCTCTGAATCTCTCTTTACTAACTTCTACTGCTGTTGTGAATCTTGAATCACCAGATAAAACTTCTACTTTTAATTCTTTTCCTTCTTTTAAATCCGTTAACACTTTATGTAAATCTCTAACTAACTTATGGTTTTTACTTGAAACACTTATTGTTTCTGGCTTTTCATTTGTCTTACTTAAAACTATATCAAAGCTTGATTTTTCTGGCTTGTCTTTATCGTCACTATCTTCTTGCTCTTGAGTAAGGATTGCTTCGTTTTCAAATGTCAAAGCATATCCATTTTTAACTTTATTAACTATTTCTCTTCCTAATGTAGTTAATCTAATTCCGTCAAATAATTCTTCTGCTGATATGTCTTGTAAATCTGCGTTTTTAACTGTTATTGTATGTAATTCTTTTGATTCTATGTCACTATAATTCTTTTCATAACCTTCAAAAATACCCTCTTCTGATGTTATTACTTTCGAGAAATTTAAATGTTGGTCTCCTACATTTAATGTAATAGCATTTGTTGAATCTTTTGCTCTTTTTACTTCAACTGTACTTGTAGATTTTATAGTTGCTGTCAATTTGCTATCAGAATCTTCTGCTAAAGTTGCATTGTAGGCATTAACTGCATCTACTATTTCTTGAGCAGTTTTGTAGTTTTCAACTTTATAGTCAACTACTTTTCCGCCTAAAACTTGATGCCCTTTATCTTGAATAGTAACTTTTAAACTTTGTCCTTCTGTCAATGAGTTTATTTTATTTTGTAATTGAGTTGCATTAGTTAAGTTTACATTGTCTACTTTTATATCGTAAACTCTATCATTTACATTTGCTCCTGCTTTTGTATCTTCAAACTTAACTTCTAATGCTTTTCTAACCTCTTCGATTAGGTTAGTAGAATCTTTCGCACTTACTGTATAATTTTTATCAATATTTTCTGTCACAGTATTATCTGCGAATATTGGTGCAGTTGCACTCATAACTGTAGCCCCTGCCATTACTATTGCCATACTTCTCTTTTTGTTGCTTAACATATTTATGTCCTCCGAATATTGTTTTTTATTTTTTATATTCGTATTTCCCACACATAAATAATATTATATATAATATTATTTTTCAATATATTTTATGTGTTTACATAATTTGCTAATATAAATACATCATTTAATGTTTTTACATTAAAGCAATAAACCATGAGGCAGTCATATTTAAAATAATAGTAGATGTATTCATAAAATAAAATAGTTATTGGAATAAGCAGAAAGTAAGAAAAAATATTATTAACCCAAGTTTTCTCCATTTGATTTAATTACTTCTTTATACCAATAGAAAGAATCTTTTCTAATTCTTTCTAAAGAGCCATTTCCTTCATCATCTTGATCAACATATATAAAACCATAACGTTTTGACATTTGTGATGTTCCACAACTAATTAAATCAATACATCCCCAAGTTGTATATCCCATAACTTCTACCCCATCTTTAATAGCTTCTTTTATAGCTATAATATGCTTTTTAATATAGTCAATACGATATAAATCATGAATCTTCTTATCCCCAGTTAATATATCTTTTGCACCTAATCCATTTTCAGCTACAAATAATGGTAAATGATAACGATCATATAATTTAAGTAATGAAATACGTAATCCAGTTGGATCAATTGGCCAATCCCATTCAGAAAGCTCTAAATATTCATTTTTAATTGCACTATCAAAAGTTCCTGCTACTGTATTAGCATCATCACGTGCTTCTGCTACATGCGACATATAGTAACTGATTGAAACAAAATCAACTTTTCCTTCAAAAAGGATTTTCTCATCATCTTTATCCATTTGGAGGTGTATATTATTATCAGCAAAGAAACGAGTCATATATGATGGATATTCTCCTCTCGCTTGTACATCTGGATAAAACATATTTAATTGATTAGCCTTTAATGCTTGTAGCTGATCCTCTGGTTTAGTTGTTCTTGCATATGATTCTATTTGATTAATCATACAACCAATTTTAACATCTGGTGCAATTTCTCTTGCTACCTTTACAACTAAAGCACTTGCTACAAATTGATGATGAACTGCTTGGTATCCCTCTTGCATTTTATTTTCAACTAAATCACCTAAAATACCAGCGCCAGTGTAAATACTAT
This sequence comes from Clostridioides sp. ES-S-0108-01, assembly GCF_020662285.1. NCBI lineage: Bacteria > Bacillati > Bacillota > Clostridia > Peptostreptococcales > Peptostreptococcaceae > Clostridioides > Clostridioides sp. ES-S-0108-01. Next base: position 50,852 of record NZ_JADGMN010000020.1, read on the forward strand.
GTAAAGACATATTCATTTCATTAAATGTAATCCAATACTTTACTTTATCCTTATATCTAGCAAGTAATACTCTACCATACTTTGCAAATAATCTTATTAACTCACGACTTTGCCATCCATTATATTTTTGTACTAATGTAATAGGCATCTCGTAATGAGACATAGTAACTAATGGTTCAATTCCATACTTAACTAATTCATCAAATACCTTATCATAGAAAGCTAATCCTTCCTCGTTTGGTTCTTCTTCTAATCCAGTTGGGAAAATTCTTGCCCAAGAAATTGATAAACGGAATACTTTAAATCCCATTTCTGCAAATAAAGCAATATCCTCTTTATAATTATGGTAGAAATCAATTCCCCAACGTTTTGGAAATTTATATTTTTCTGGGTTATTTAAATATTCTTGCAACTCTTTAGAAGTTACATTGAATGTAAAATTATCAACTTTTCCTGTTGCATATGGATCCTTGTATGCTGCCATATCTGAAGTAGATAATCCTTTTTCACCTTCATCAAAAGCCCCTTCTATTTGGTTAGCAGCAGTTGCTCCTCCCCATAAAAATCCTTCTGGGAAACCCTTCATTAATTCTTTCATTTATTTAATCCTCCTAAAACCTTATTTCTATTTAAATTTTGTATATTTTTATTTAACACTTTCATCTTCAACCTTTAAAAATAATGTTACTACAAAAGCTACTACAAAGCTTAAACCTACACCTAATAGAGCAAACAAGAAATTCTTAGTTCCTTGCTCAATATATGAAGGTAGTGCAGTAATCCCTGGGAGTGTGAAAATAAATGCCTTTACAACAAATGTTCCAAATATACCACCACCAACTGCTCCTCCTATCAATGCTGCATAGAAAGGCTTCTTTAATTTCAAAGTAACGCCATAAATTGCTGGTTCTATTATACCGAAAACTGCTGAAATACCTGTTGAAGCTGCTAGTGATTTCATATTCTTATCTTTAGTTTTTACTGCTACTGCAAGAGTTGCACCAGCTTGTGCTAAATTACTAACTAAGTTCATTGGAAGTAACATAACATCATATCCAACTGTACCAAAGCTTGATAAAGCTGCTGGGAAGAATGCATAATGCATACCTGTCATTACTATTAAAGACATAGTACCTCCAAGTAACATTCCTGCAAATGGTCCTGCTACATTAAATAAACCTGTGAAGAATTTCTCTACATAGACCCCCATGTAACTTCCTAATGGTGCAATAAATACTAAAACTAATACTGATGTAATTAATAAAACTATTAAGGGTGTAACTATTATTTTGAATAGACCAGGTACAAATTTATCTACCTTCTTATAAACATAACTTAGTAACCATACACCTAAAATTATAGGAATGACCGTAGAACTATAACTAATCATTGGTATCTTTAATCCTAAGAAACTTAGTGAAGCTACTTCTCCTGAAGCTGCATAGTTAATAATAGTAGGATACATTATTACTCCTGCAATTGTTACTGATAGAACTTCGCTTGTCTTGAACTTCTTAGCAGCTGAAAAAGCAATTAAAAATGGTAGAAAATAAAAGGGTGCATCTGCAACAATATTTAAAACTGTATATTCTGAGGATGTTGTTGAAATCAAATTAAAAGCTGTTAATAATGCCAGAATTCCTTTTAATAAACCAGCTCCAGTAATTGCTGGTAAAATAGGATTAAATATTCCTGAAATAGTATCAAAAATAATATCAACAATATTTTTCTTCTCCTTTTCTTCTTTGACATTTTCTTCTTTAACATTAGCAGTAAACTCTTTACCTAATATTGTAGAAACTTCTTCAAAAACTTCTCCAACTTTATTGCCAATTATAACTTGGAATTGACCATTCTGAAATTGCGCACCCAAAACACCTTCTATTCCCTTAATATTTTCCATGTTTATCTTTTTAGCATCTACTACATTAAAACGTAATCTTGTAATGCAGTGCCAGCTTTGAGAAATATTTTCTTTTCCTCCCATTTCATCAATAACTTTTTTTGCTATCTCTTTTTTATTCATTACTTAGCCCCCCTCTTATTCCTTAATCTCTCCTAATGTCTTTCTTGCCTTAATATTATCATAAAAAAAACATAGAATAGCCTCCAACATATGAAAGCCTTTTCTATGTTTAAAATTATTTTCACTTTTTGAAAACAGATTCAAAGCATATATTATTTACTGTATTTTTGATAGTATCGATTGATTAATATTTCTGTAAATAAATGAAGTTTATATCTTCCTTCTGTCGCACTTTTATAATTGCCAAGGTAAATAACATAATCACATTGTGAAGCCATTTTTAGAGCTGGATTTTGTGTAACAAGAACAATTTTACCTCTATTTTCCTTAAGAGAATAAAAAATTTGTGATTTTTGTCTTATGAAATTTCCATCAACTGAAAAAATAATTGATAAACTATTTTCATTAGTTTGATTTGCTAGCCTTTCTTGACTTCTTTCTTGAGATGCAAAATTAACATATTTACCTAAATTAAAAAGATTATATTGTAGATGTTGCATAAAATAACCTGATAAGTGAAAACCAAAAAAGTATATATCTTCATAATTATGTATCATATTAACCAATCTATCAATTTCATTTAAATCAAGTTTTTCTACAAATTCTCTTAGTGATATATTAATTGAATCTACAAGATCAATTAATACGTCTTTATCATTTTTAGAATTAAAAGAAATATTTTTAACATTATCTGATAATATTTCTGTTCCAAGATTTTTTCTTTCTATACATTTCATTTTAAATTCATTAAAGTTACTATATCCTAGTTTCTTTACAAATCTACTTATCGTTGACGGAGATGTATAGCATATTTCTGCTAATTCTAAAATAGTTATATCTTCTATTCCTTTTTGTATATTTTCCAATATTACTCTACATATCGTTATATAGGTAATATCTTCACTTTCAGAATTTACTATAATTTGAAGTTGTTTTCTTATATCTTGAACCATTATATTCCCCTCAATCTTTGCAAAACTTCATTCATATCTATACTTAGAGTATTATATTCATCAAGAATGAGAAGCTCTACATTGTGTGAAAAAGCACAAGCAAGCATGCGTTTCGTCTTCATACCACGAGATAGTTCATTGATTTTTACGGACATAGATAATCCAAATCGATTTATCATTTGTTGAAATATATTACTATTTCATTCATCATAAAAAATGACAAAATTTATTCTTTTATTTGCCCATAAATCGTCATATCAGAACTATTTGATAGTATAAATATGCAAATTATCACCTCTTGCTGTATTGTTTATTACAAATACAATATATACAGAAGTAACAGAAAAGTCAAGATATAATAAAAATGAAAAAAATAGATTTTAGTTCAAGAATAATCTTTTACGGGAACATCAGCAGGAATAAACACTTGTATCATATGCTTCTGCACACTGCATTTGACTTCAATACCCAGAATGTCTTTTCCATGTTTGGCACAATATATTTTAATTCCATAGTATTTTACTTCGCTTCTTTCTAATATAATTGATTGTTTCTTATTTAGCTGTAAATGATAACCAATATATAAACAAAAATAAAAAAGGATATCTCATAATGATAAAAGAATCACTTTGAGATACCCTCCTACAAACAACTAAATCAATAATTTTCTATCTTTCACACTCTTGATTTGCAACTGTACAAGAAGTTTTACAAGCTGATTGACAAGAAGTTTGACACTCTCCACATCCACCTTTTGCAGCACTTTGCTTTAAAGTAGCTTGAGATAAAGTTTTTACATGTTTATTTTCCATTTTCAACGCCTCCATTTCTAATTGTTTCCTATTGATTATATCATAAAACTACTTTAATATAAACTCTATTTAAAGTTGACACCCAATACGCCTCCAATGCCTCCTGCTACTGATATTAACAATAACTTATAAATCATCCCCACTTCAAACACAAACTTTTCTTGTGCTAAAAACACAGTCAAAAAAATACATACTATGTACAAAAGTCCTACCAAAAACCCATACATAAGTCCTTTTTCTTTCATGTGTTTTGAAGTATAAAACCCTCCTATAGCTGCAGAAATAGTAGTTATAAATGATGAAACCATAGTTATATTATCCCCACCAATATCTGTAAATGTCAAAAATAAGTTATACACTAATAAAACAGCCAAAGTTATTATATATGCATATCCCAGACCTTTAAAAATATAATTAGATTTTCCCATAAAAAAACCTCCTCTCAAATTAATATATATTCGAGAAAAGGCTTTTAAATTACTAATTTAGTCTTCTTCTATTTCTTCTTTTTTAGATTTAACTGTTCCTATAGCCCATTTTTCAAATGGAACTTTAGTTCTATTTGGTCCTAATTCTAATATTACAACGTCATCTTCAACTTTAGCTACATTAGCTACTATTCCACCTATTGTAACGACCTTGTCTCCTACACCTAGGCTACTTCTCATTTCTTTTAATTGTTTGTCTTTTTTCTTTTGAGGTCTAATCATTAGGAAATAAAAGATTGCGATTACTACTACCCATAGACCTACACTCATTATTATTTGTTGCTGTGGCATTAAATTTTCACTCCTTTGTAAATTATACTCTTTTGTAAATCATAATAAATGTTTATATAACAATTTACTTTCTCTATCTTTGAGTACTATTGAATATTATATATTAAAATGATTATAATTAATAGTGCAAAACCTATATTTCATATCCATATTTTGCAAAAAACTCATTTCTAAAATCAAGTAATCTATCTTCCATTATCGCCTGTCTTATTTGTTTCATTAAATTTAATAAAAAGTAAAGATTATGTGTAGTTATTAATCTTGCACCCAATATTTCATTTGCTTTTATAAGATGTCTTATATAAGCTCTTGAATAGTTTTTACAAGCATAACAATCACATTCAGGGTCAAGTGGAGTAAAGTCTTCAGCATAAGTTGCATTTCTAACTACTACTTTACCTTGACTAGTCATTGCAGTCCCATTCCTAGCTATACGAGTAGGTAAGACACAATCAAACATATCTACTCCTCTTATAACACCCTCCACTAAATCATCTGGGCTACCAACTCCCATTAGATATCTCGGTTTATCTTTTGGCATAAGTGGAGTTGTATGTTCTAGTACATCATACATAAGTGGTTTTGGCTCTCCAACACTAAGTCCACCAATAGCATATCCAGGTAAATCAATACTAGTTATTTCTTTTGCTGATTGCTCTCTTAAGTCTTTATACATCCCACCTTGTATTATACCAAATAGGGCTTGCTTGTCTGTATTATTATGGGCATCTTTACATCTTTTTAACCATCTTGTTGTTCTTTCTAACGAGTTTTTTACATAGTTTCTATCTGATGGGTATGGTGCACACTCATCAAATGCCATCATTATATCTGACCCTAGTGCATTTTGTATTTCCATAGCTTTTTCTGGAGTTAGAAAATGTTTTGAACCATCTAAGTGTGACCTAAATTCTACACCTTCTTCTTTTATCTTTCTCAAAGGACCTAAGCTAAATACTTGAAATCCTCCACTATCTGTAAGTATTGGTTTATCCCAATTCATAAACTTATGAAGACCACCAGCTCTTTTTATAAGTTCATGACCTGGTCTCATATATAAATGGTATGTGTTACTAAGTATTATTTGTGAACCAATCTCTTTTAGCTCTTCTGGTGTCATAGATTTTACAGTTGCTTGAGTTCCAACTGGCATAAATATTGGTGTTTCAATAATTCCATGTGGAGTGTGTAATCTTCCTAATCTTGCACCACTCTGTTTACAAGTTTTTATCAATTCGTATCTTACTGCGTACATAAATTTCTCCTTAAATAATATTTATTTCTCCTGATTTTTTAAGATATATTTATAATAGTTCATTCTCCTAATATATTTTCTAAATAGATTTATCTTTATCATTTTTACTCTGTTGTTCTTTAATTGCATCTTCATCATGAATACTCGTTATATTAAGAGCACTCTTGTCTTTTGTTACTAAAAACTTTTTTATAGCAAATAATCCTGCAATAGCTATAACTCCTATTAAAACATCTATCATTCCTTCATTTTTAGGAAGTAACAACATTTTTCTAGCTATAGCATAAAGTAATGCCTCAATAAATGCTCCTGGTATATGAAGTGATAGCATTACTACAAGTTCAACACCTATCACTAAAAGTAATATTTGCGCTAGGAAGTCATTAAGCTGACTGTATTGTACTGGATTTTGAAAATCAACTATATATGCTCCCCACATAAGTCTTAACACATCTATAGTTCCTAGAAATACGGCTATTAGAACTACTACTGCTAAAATACGTTCAAATATAAAAGCAATCTTTAATATAGGGTTATTCTTTTTTTGTTTTTGTAAACTATGCATCTATTACCTCCCTACTTTATAATCATAGCATCTCCAAAACTGAAGAATCTATATCTTTCTTTTACTGCCTCATTATATGCATTTAAAACAGTATCCTTTCCACAAATAGCACTTACTAACATTATTAATGTAGACTCTGGTAAATGAAAATTAGTAATAAGCTTATCTAAAACTTTAAATTTATAACCTGGATATATAAATATATCTGTCCACCCACTAGTTTCTTTCATCTTTCCATCTTCATTACAAGCTGATTCTATAGTTCTACAACTAGTAGTTCCAACACATATTACATTATTTCCATTTTCTTTTGCCCTATTTATTTTGTCAGCTGCTTCTTGACTGACCATATAATATTCTGAATGCATCTTATGATTTAAAACATCATCTACTTTTACCGGTCTAAAAGTTCCTAAACCAACATGTAAAGTTATGAAGGCTATATCTACACCTTTTTCCTTTATTTTACTTAACAATTCTTCTGTAAAATGTAGTCCTGCTGTAGGTGCCGCTGCTGAACCATTATGCTTTGAATAAACAGTCTGGTATCTTTCTTTTTCATCTAATTTAGCAGTGATATATGGAGGTAGTGGCATATTCCCAAGTTCATCCAAGATTTCTTCAAAAATTCCATCATAATAGAATTTTATAATTCTTGAACCTTCATCTGATAAGCCTACAACTTCTCCAACCAGTTTTCCATTTCCAAAAGAAAATTTAGCACCTACTTTTGCTCTTTTTCCTGGTTTTACTAGAGCTTGCCAAGTATCTTCTTCTGTTCTTTTTAATAATAAAAACTCAATTTTACCTCCAGTTTCAAGCTTCTCTCCTATTAGTCTAGCTGGTATAACTCTAGTATTATTTAATACTAAGCAATCTCCTGGATTTAAATATTCTATTATATCTCTAAATACTTTATGTTCAATATTACCTGTCTCTTTATCTAATACCATTAATCTTGAGCTAGCTCTATCTTCTATAGGAACTTGAGCTATAAGTTCCTGTGGTAAATCAAATTTAAAATCACTTGTTTTCAATATTAAACTTCCTCTCTTAAAATTTCTCCAGCTACAATAATATCAAAAAAACAACTTATTTTCCACAATATTACTATAATCTATCAAGAAATCGCCATTTTTAACATACACCATATTCACAATATATAGATATTTTTCCACGATATACGTGTCTTATCCACAATATATAGATACAATACACACAATTTCCATCTTATTTATCCACAGTATCTACAGATATATTTACCATTTTGTGGATATGTTTGAATTTTTAGCCATTTTAGAAATATTTTAATTTAATGACTATTCTATTTTAAATGTTTGTATAATCTATTTTTACTTTTCATTAGGATATGGAATTTTTAAGTGCTCATATGCTAATGGCATTGCTATTCTTCCTCTAGGTCCTCTATTTATAAAACCTAACTGAAGCAAATATGGCTCATATACATCTTCTATTGTATTTCTATCTTCACCAATAGAAGCTGCTAATGTATCTAGACCCACTGGTCCTCCTCTAAATTTTTCTATTATAGTCATGAGAAGCTTCTCATCTACAAAATCAAGCCCTAAACTATCAACACCTAAAAGCTCTAGAGCATCTTTTGCTACCTCATCAGTTATTTTTCCATCAGCCCTAACTTGAGCAAAATCTCTAACTCTTTTTAACAACCTATTTGCTATCCTTGGAGTTCCTCTTGAACGTTTTGCAAGCTCTAATGCACCATTAGACTGTATCTCTGCATTTAAAATATTTGATGACCTAAGTACTATTTTTGAAAGTTCATCAACTGTATAGTAATCCAGTTTACAAATGACACCAAATCTATCTCTAAGTGGATTTGTAAGCATACCAGCTCTTGTGGTAGCTCCAATAAGTGTAAATTTAGGAAGGTCAAGCCTTATACTTCTTGCAGATGGTCCTTTTCCTATTATTATATCTAGACAAAAGTCTTCCATTGCTGGATACAAAACTTCTTCAACACTTCTATTAATTCTGTGTATCTCATCTATAAATAAAACATCATTTTCATTTAAGTTTGTAAGTATAGCTGCTAAATCCCCTGCTCTTTCTATTGCAGGACCTGATGTAATCCTTAAATTTACCCCCATCTCATTAGCTATTATACTGGCTAGTGTAGTTTTTCCAAGACCTGGTGGTCCATATAAAAGAACATGGTCTAACTGTTCATTTCTCGATTTAGCTGCCTCTATAAATATGCTAAGTTGTTCCTTTGATTTTTCTTGACCCAAATAATCTTCTAGAGTTTTTGGTCTTAGACTGTTTTCTATATCTATATCTTCCATCTTCATTGTAGAAGTTATTATCCTATTTTCATCTTCAAAACCTTGCATTTATACCCCTCCTCTCGTATTTTTAGAAATCTACTTTAATACTTTGAAATTTGCCTTAATATTTTAAATATTATTTTAAAGTGTAAATGTTATTTCAAAGATTTACTCATTATATATGTAAGTGCTTTCTTTATAATGGCTTCCGTATTCATACCATCTTTTTTACATTTTTGAACTGCATCTTTTGATTCTGCCAAAGTATAGCCTAAGGCTACAAGTGCATCTACAGACTCATCTTGAGATACCAAGGTAGGTTTTTGTGATAATAATGTTGGTTCAAATTCTATGTTATTTTTGTCTACCTTATCCTTAAGCTCTAAGACAATTCTTTCTGCTGTCTTTTTACCAACACCAGGAGCTTTAGATAACTTTCCAATGTCTTCACTTAAAATATATGCCCCTAACTGTGCTGGTGATGCAAATGATAGTATTGAAAGTGCCACCTTAGGTCCTATTTTAGATACGGATGTAAGTAGTTCAAACATTTTAAGTTCCTCTCTACTTACAAAACCACAAAGACTCATATCATCTTCTCTTACGATTAGTTTAGTATATACCTTTGTAGCTTCTCCCAACTGTAAATTCATGATTGTATTGGATGATACATTTACCTTATATCCTATACCATTATTTTCAACAACTATACTGTCTATATAAATCTCTTCTACTGTACCTTTTATATAACTATACATACTTACCACCTATATTCTTTAGAGTTTTTTCAAGTTTGTTTGAATGAGCATGGCAAATAGCCACAGCTAAAGCATCTGCAACATCATCTGGTTTTGGAACCTTTTTTAAACTTAAAAACGAAGTTACCATCTGCTGAACTTGTGCCTTATCTGCTCTTCCATATCCAACTACACCTTGTTTTACTTGAAGTGGAGTGTATTCATATACAGGCTTACCATTATGGGCACACGCAAGCATAGTAACACCTCTAGCTTGTGCAACTGTTATAGCCGTTTTTACATTCTTATTAAAGAATAATTCTTCCATTCCAACTTCATCTATATTGTAATTCTTTACTATTATATCAATTCCTTTATATACAAGTTCCAATCTTCTCGATATATCCATATGTGCAGGCGTTGTAACTGCTCCATAATCGATTACTTTAAACTTGCTATTTTTATATTCAATTATACCATATCCAACTATGGCTATACCTGGGTCAATCCCCAATATTATCATTTTAAAAAATTCCTCCTAAAAATAAAAGAAATACCAAAATGTATTTCTCATAAAAACTTATGTTCTAAATCATTATATCATAAATAATATTAACAAATCATAAAATGCTCTATGTAAAATATAAAATCAAATAAAAAAGTTATATCAAAGCAAGATTTTTACCTCAATATAACTTTTATATTTAATACAAATAAATTATTGTATTTTTATAGGAATTAATGTGACTACAATTTTAATACTAATTTATTTAATATTAAATTATTTAGTATTAACTTACTTAGTATTTAACTTGAACTACTATTGATTTACTTAATATTAACTTGCAAAGTCTTCTAATCTTGAATAAGCTTCTTCTTCAGTATCCATAACTACACCTTTTTTGATTTCATCTTGAACTGTTTTAGGAAGTGAATCTACTCTTATTTTTGTTTTTTCTACTAATGTTTTACTTCCACTATCATCATATTTATATAGTGCTATATTTCCATTGTCATTTTCAATAGTATATTTACCTTTTAAAGTAGCGTTCATTGCATGTACATCTTTGCTATCACTATATTTAGAATCTACTAATATGATTTCATTTTTATCCATACTCTTTATTTTTTTAGTTGGATACTCTTTTTTAAAATACGATACTATTTCTGATTTTGTCTTATCTAATAATGACTCTGGAACTATCCCAGCCATTGTAAGTGTTCTCTTGTAGTTAGTTTCATTTTCGCCTTCACTTTGAAGCCAAACTTCACAATTTTTATTTAATCCAAAAGCTTCTTTTGACTTTTCATTCATATTCGCACTAGTACTTACAATTTCACCAGTTTGAACTCCATTGTTTTTTAATTTTGTCCCTATATAAACTCCACTACTTAATACAAATACTCCAACTAGTATTAAGGCAGATATTTTCCAAGGAAATAATTCTTTTTTCTTCTTTTCAAACATTGATTACGCCTCCTTTTTCTATTATTTTCTCCAAGCTGTAAGTTTTTATACAATTTAGGTAAATTTTAGAAGAAAATATATTTATATTTCAAATTACTCTAAGAACAGATATTTTCTAAAAGGTAGTTTTCTCTTAATAGTTATATTCTTGTAATTATATGGACATAATTTATAATAAATAATCGTTTAGGAGGTAATAACTTTGGAAAGAATAAACTGTAATGTAATTAACTGTTCACATAACAACAGCCATATATGTTATGCAGATAAAATTTTTATAAATGGTGAAAAAGCTCACAATGACAGACATACTTGTTGTAGTTCATTTTTAGATGAATCTATTTATAGCAATCTATCTAGCAACGTTAATAATAGAAATTGTGAAGAATTAGTTTGTACCGTAAAAAATTGTAAATACAACAAAGACGGTAGCTTATGTACACTTGATAATATATTGGTTGCTCCTGAAACTGATAGAGTAAATCTTTATATTGAAACATGTTGTTCTAGCTTCGAATGTAAATAGGCATAATGTAAATACAAGGGTGTCAAATGTAATTAAACTAACATAGTGTAGAGTATCTACAACTATTAGTTTGATTATACTTGACACCCTTATTTATTTTGAATAAAATTTCATTATTATAACTGTGTATATAACATTCCAACTGCAATTAAATTTGATAAATTTCTATAAATTGGTATAATCAATATGTAAATTGAATTTAGTAAATTAATCATAAAAATAAAATATCGAGTATATAGTGCTATACTAACTAGAAATGAGGTGCTTATGAGTACATTTTATATTCAATTTCTTTATTTTGTAATTTATAGTTTTATAGGATGGTGTTGTGAAACTACATATTGTTCAGTTTTACAAAAACAATTTGTAAATAGAGGTTTTTTAAATGGTCCATTTTGTCCTATATATGGATTTGGAGCATTAGCAATAGTTGCTATTTTGACTCCTTTTGTACACAATATTCCCTTGCTGTTTTTATTTAGTATAATTATAACTAGTATAATGGAGTATTTTACGAGCTTTATTTTAGAAAAAATATTTAATATGACTTGGTGGGATTATTCTAATCATAGATTTAATATTCATGGAAGAGTTTGTCTAGAAAACTCACTTATGTTTGGTGTATTATCATTAATTGTAATGCTTATAGTACATCCTATTGTAGTTGATTTTATAAACTCTATCCCTAAAAATGTGCTATTTATACTTGCTATATCTATAGAGGTTTATTTTGTTTTAGATTTAGTAATTACAGTACATACAATTTTACAATTAAATGGTAAGTTAAAACAAATCAATCTTATAATTAAGGAATTAAAAGATAAGAAAGAGTACTACAAACTTATCACACAAGAAACTATCGAAAACAAACTTGAATCTTTAGTTGAAAATAGATTTGAGACTTTAGAAGATAGATTTGAAATACTTAAAGAAAAAGAAAACTATCGCTATGCTAAAAATCGTATTGATGAGCTTAAAAATAAACTTAATACTTTATTGTCTAACCACAAATTACTTCATAGACGTATAATCAAAGCATTTCCCAATATAAGCTCTAATAAGCATACAGATATTTTAAACAAAATCAAAGAAAATATTAAATCGATTAAAAAAGATAAATAATCAAATAACCACATAAGTTCAATAATAAAAATACTAATATATAAGATTAAGGTTTAGAATATTTTGAGAATGTATATAGATTTGTGTAAATATATATTTTTGCTACTAAATATTACTGGAAACTTTCAATTCTAGTAATATTTTTTTATTATCAGGAAATACTAATAATGGTATTTTATACACAT
>NZ_JADGMN010000021.1:0-61029 GCF_020662285.1 Clostridioides sp. ES-S-0108-01
GATAAACAAGTAAGTAAAACTATAAATCAAAGAGCCAAGTATGATAAGACTTCAAAATCAAAGGACATTATCATAATGGCTAAAGATAAGAAGATAAAAGAATTAGAAGAAGAAAATAAAAAACTCAGAGAACAATTAGAGGTTCTTAGAGGTAAATTATATGAAAAATTATAGACTACATAAAATATATGTAGTCTATGTATAAAACAAGTAAGATTAAGTCTTGTGTTGAGATATACACGAGATATAAAAAGGAGATTTAAAAATGAAAACTATATGTGTTTATAATATAAAAGGTGGAGTAGGTAAAACTACAACAACTATAAATATTTCAGCAATTTTAGCTGAAAAAGGATATAAAGTATTAATGGTAGATGCAGACCCACAGGCTAATTTATCAAATACATCTGAAAATTATAATTATAAAGATTATACAATAGCAGAGTTACTAACTAAGAAAGGTATGTCTACTAATGAAGTAATAATAAAAACAGAATTTGATAATATTGATTTAATAACATCAGATATACGATTTTCTTATTCAGAAAGAGAAATATTACTTGACATGGGAAGGAAGCAACACGATAGATTAAAGAAAGCCTTAGAACAAGTTAAGGATATTTACGATTATTGTATTATAGATTGTCCTCCAGCTTGGAATTTAATAACAACAAATATTTTACATGCAAGTGATGAAGTGTTGATTCCACTTGTGGTTGACCGATATGCAATTGATGGTGTAAATGATTTAATGCAAAAAATTAATGAAATTAAAGAGGAATTTAACCCGAATTTGAATATAATGGGTTGTTTTGTAACGAGAGATGAACCCACAACTGTAAATAAGCAAGTAAAAGAAGGCTTAAAAGAATTTCTAGGAGACATTCTTTTGAAGGTAAGCATAAGAAAAAATGTATCTGTTCCAGAATCAACTTTCGAATGTAAACCAGTAATCTTTTATAAGAAAAATTCAAATGCAAGTAAAGATTATTATAGTTTAGTAAGGGAATTAAATTTATAAAAATGGAGGACTTCATATATGGCTAAAAATTTCATGAAAAATAATACAGTAACTAAGTTAGAAAATATAAAGAATGAGGTTCAAAAAGTTGAATTAAAAGAGCAAGAACAATTTAAAATAGAATTTATACATATAGATGATATTGTTCCAAGTCCAAAAAACTTTTATAGTATTAATGATAAAGAAGTAGAAGATGTTGCTAATAGTATTCTTGAAAATGGATTATTTCATAATCTTATAGTGAGAAAGTTAGAAAATGGGAAATATGAAGTGGTAAGTGGTGAAAAACGATATACTGCACATAAAAGATTAGTAGAGCAAGGATATAAGAAATTTTCTCTTGTACCATGTCAAGTGAAGGTTTTGAATGAAGTGGATGCAGAGATAGCACTAATTGAAGCAAATGCATACACTAGAACATTAACTGATTTTGAGAAAGTTACACAAACAAAAAGATTAATTCAATTATATAGAGAGAAAAAACGTAATGGTGAAAAATTAAATATGAGAGAATCTGTAGCTGAAAAATTAAATATAAAATCTACACAAGCTCAAAGATATATGTCAATAGCAAGTAAATTAATTCCCGATTTACTTAAGCTATTAGAAACTAATGGATTATCTATCGCAAGTGCAAGTGAATTTTCTAATTTATCAGAAGAAAATCAAAAAGTTCTATATCAAGCAATTAAAGATAGAGATAATAAATTAGAAATCACTAAACAAGAAGCAAATGATTTAAAAAATAAATACAAAGAGTTAGAGGAAGAAAAAAATATAATAGAAAAAAAATATCAAAGTAAGATTGAACAACTTGAAAAAGATAACAAGGAAAAAGAAAATGAATTAAAAGAAGCAACTAATGATATTAATGAAAAAATAGATAAAGTTAAAGAAGAAATGAAGGGTAAGAATGAAAAAGAAATAGAAGAATTTTATAAAGAAATAGAGCACCTTGAATCTGAAAGAAAAGTATTAGAGAATAAATATGAAGAAATAACAGAGGAACATAGGAAAGAATTAGAAAAGATAAAAGAAGAACAACTTGAAATTATATCTAAAGCTGATAAAGATGCAAAGATTAAAGCAGAAAATATAATACGAGATTTTGAAGAAGAACAGAAAAAAATGAAAAAAGAAAATGAAGCAATAAAATTAGAGAATGAAAAACTAAAAAAAGAATTAGAAAATAAAAATATTGATGAAAGTGAGAAAAAAGCTATTTATGAAGTAAAAACAAAATTAGATACAGTCAAATCTGATGTAATAAGAATTACAACTTTGATAAAAAATGTACCTTTAGATGAAAAAATGACAAAGGACTTTGATGTTTTAAAGAGCTTATTTGATACATTAGAATCAACGTTAAAAATACATGGTAAATAAAAATATAGAAATTAAAGAGGGGTGTTCTCAGGGGACACCTCTCTTTAAAAAGAGGTGTAATAGATGGATTTAGTAAAAAAAATAATTAGTAAAAAAAATGAAATGAACTTAAGTAGAGTGAAGTTTGCAAGATATATAGGAGTATCAATTAGGACTATTGAAAGACTTGAAAATGGTGAAAGAGTAGCATCAAAGACATTAAAAAAAATAGTTGAATCTTTAGATTTAGATGTAGATTATCATGAGTATGCTGATATTCAAGTAAAAAAAATCCAATTTTTAAGTTGGAATGGAGGTAAGAGCACTAGAGTATATATTTATGAAGAATGGATTGAATATTTGAGAATATCAAAAGAATACCCAAAAGTAGATTTATTTTTTTATGAAGATGAAATTTGGATAAAGAAGCATAGGGAAAAGTATATTGAAGATGTAAATTTGATTGATAAAGCTACTAAAACAATATTTTTTAGTAATACATTGAAATTAACCATACCTATTAATTGGTTAAGAGAGATGAACATAAGTGAAAAAGAATCTTATGTATCTTTGAATTTATGCAAGGATAAAATAATACTAAAAAAAGCTGATAAAGTATTAAAATGATACAAGTTAATTTTTTTATTTAACGTTATGCGTAGCATAGTGTTTCTAATAGATGTAACAATAATATTTGTTATAATATAAGTATGGTTCTATTAGAAAAATAAAAAAAATCACTTGTAAGTTGCCGACAGGTGAAAAGACATATATTAGGAGGATACTATGGAGGAATACTTAATCAAAAATACAACTAAAGAGCGAAGAAGAGAATTTGTTGATGGGGCTTTAGCGATTGGTTCGATTGATTCAAGAGAACCAGAATTAGATGTGAAAAAATTAATGGATGAATATGTGGATGGAAATAAAGAACTTGAAGATGTCAGAATTGAAATAATTAAATTGTATGAAAGAAAATATAATGTAAAAAAGGAGAATTAGAATATGAAGGATATATATTTATATGATGATGCTCCTGTATTGAAAAATAAATTTGGAATAAAGGATAGTGAAACATTAGAAAGATTTGAAGCTGCAATGACACATCCAAGATTTGTTAATGTTGATGGGATAATGAAAAATGAAAGAATTGACTTTGAATATCTAAAAAAACTACATAAGCATTTGTTTGATGATATTTATAGTTGGGCAGGAGAGCCAAGACAAATTAATATTGAGAAACCAGAGAAAGTCTTGAATGGTTTAAGTGTAGAGTATTGCGATTATAAATCAGTAGAAAAAGAAGCAACACTCGCTTTAAAAGAGCTGAAAAATATTAAATGGTCCGAATTAGATTTATCTGAAAGAGCAGAGTTATTTTCTAAGGGTATATCGAAGTTATGGAAAGTACATGCTTTTAGAGAAGGTAATTCTAGAACTATAATGACTTTTGCTGTTCAATTTGCAGAACGTAATGGATTTTATCTGGATAAAGAAATATTTAGAACATATTCTGATTATGTAAGAGATTCACTAGTGTTAGCTTCAATTGGTGAGTATTCTGAACATAAGCATCTAATAACAATAATAAAAGACTCTATGGAAATAGGAGAAAGAAAATTTTTAAGAAGTAATACATATGTAAAATTTAATTCATCATTTAATGAAATTAATAAAAATGATGTATATGATTTTGGACATGCAGAAGAATTAATTATGGCATTATCAGAAAAATATAATGTTAATGAACAAATAAAATTATCAATATTTCTTGACAAAGGATGTAAAAAAGAGCTGATTAGTGGGTGTATTGATTTGAAAAATTGTAAAGAAAAACTATCGTATATCATCAAAAAAGACAAAAGGGTAGTAAAAATAGAAGAATTAGAAAGATAGAGGTTGTAATTAAACTATAATAGCAATATTTGAGGAGATATATGTTGAATAATTTTTTTAATGAACGAGTAAAGAGATATGGATATATTAATAGAACACTAAGTAATAAATCGAAATATAAAAGATTTCGTTCTGTAAAGGAAGCAGATAACTGGGGAAATACTTACTACAAGTCATGGGCAGAAAAGTATTTAAAAACTATAAAAATAACTAAGATTGCAAGAACAGATTTTCTTAAACCTATAGAAACCTATTGTGGTGAAGGGTACAGAGAAATAAATAGTTACCTAAGAAATGTAAAAGATAGGAAAAAGGATTGTGATTATATATATCATGAATTATCTCATATATTAACTATGGTATTGAGTAGTGCACCTAAAATTCCTGATAATATAATTACTTATAGGTTAGTTGATGATAATTTTATTAAAAAATTAATTATAAACAACAAAAAAAATCCGTATTCAGCAATCCAAGAAAAAGGTTTTTTGAGTACAAGTCTTTCTACTAATATAGTGAAATCTAGTCAACCATATGCTGATTATGAGAACTTATTAAAAATCTATGTTAGGAAAAATTCAATTGGTGTATATGTAAACACCGTTACTATTAGAAAAGAACAAGAATTATTATTATATCCAGGAGGTCACTTAGCTTTAATAAGGTATCCATATATAAATATAATATTGAACAAGAGAATATATGAATGTGAATTAATCTATCCAGAATGTTTATATGACTATTAGAAGTTTATAAAAGTGGAAATTAGTTTACATGGTTTTTTATATAGTAATTTATAAATAATCAAGATAAAAATTTACTGCACTAATATTATATAATATTAAGAATTATATATTTATTAGATATATTAAGAAAAATATGATAATTATTAGTTTGGTTAAACCAACGTTTAACCGTACGCACAATATTTGTATTATTTTTACATAAAATCATTGGAAATTAACAAAAAAATATGTTCGACAATATAAAAACAAGAAAAATAGTTTAACCGTACAAAAATATAATGCTATACTCTAACTATAGTAAAAATAGTGAAGGAGTAAAATTTATATGATAATTGGATATGAAAGAGTAAGTACTAAAAAACAAAACAATAGTAGACAAGAAAGAGTCCTAGAAGAAGAAGGAATAAAATTCAATAAAATATATAGAGATAAAACAACAGGAGCTACAAAAGAAAGAGAAGCATTAAGCAGAATGTTAGCAGAAGTGAGTGAGGGAGATATTGTTTACTGTGAGTCTATAAGCAGGTTAGGAAGGAATTTAAAAGATTTAATTGATATTATAGATGTATTAGTTCAAAAAGGTGTAAGAGTGAAAATATTAAAAGAAGGTATAGACACAGGAAACAGTACCTATAAGCTATTATTAGGTATCTTTGGGGCAGTTGCAGAAATGGAGAGAGAAACAATTCAAGAGAGAACTCAGCAAAAAATAAATCAATTGAAAGAAGATAAAGAAATTACAGGTAAAATAAATACAAAAAGTGGTAAGTGGTTTGGAAGAAAAAAAATAACTAAAGAAGATTTAGAAAATAAGAAAGAATTTGTTAAATATTATTCAAAAATTAAAGATAAAAGCATGAATAAAATTGAAGTAGCTAAAATTTTAGGAATAGGTAGAACAACCTTATATGAATGGATATTAATATATGAAGGTGGACAAGTAAAAAGAAAAAAATTTTGACCAACTAAAAAAATATGATAAGCTATAGCGATAAAAAACAGACTGAAAGTGACTACATTACTTAGAATTTTGACTTTAAATTTAAAATAATTTCTTTGTTTAAAATAAAAGATTTAATGGTTGCTTTAAGACGTTGGATTTAATAAATGCATAATCATAAAGGGGGATGATTATAAAGGTGTTAAAAGCCAAAATAAAGGATGGTTTTTTATAATGTATATTTTCATTTTATATTAGTTAAATCTAATATCTGTAACTTCATTCAAATTTATTTCTTTAAAATTATTTTCTGGATGATATAATTCTACTGTCAGTAATTTTGATAATATTATTATCAAAATATTGTAATAATACAGATTGCAATTGTAAGGATAACAATTTAGAATATATTATTTTAAAGTTCTTGATATAGTCTTTTGAACTTTCCATTAATACGATTTCTATATTTTTTAAAATATATTTATTTGTATCTATTTCCATTAATATATTATTTGTATTTGAATTATACATACTATTCCCTCCCCCACTATATACAATCATTAATTAATTTACTATCAGCTTTAAATGTAATAGCCATACTATAATTACCTAGTCTTATAAATTCAGTGTTTATATTTTCTAATTTGTGAATTTTAGTTCTTTTTCTGTTTCCATTTTCATCTTCATATACAAGTGTCTTTTCTGTTCTACTTATAATTTTGATTTTGAATTTACAATCTCTATCACAAATACTACTTGTTTCATAAGTTCTACCAACTAAGAATTTTATCATTATCTTACCTCCATAAAAATTAATTATAAGAATTAAAAAGTCGAGTTGTTTTTTTGTTGAGCTGAAGATTTCATATTTGCATTAGTTTGTCAAAAAGCTCTGCTAAGTATAATTTTTTTGGCCAACGTTCTTAGGCTAAAAAAAATTTATACTGGTTTTGACAAAATAAAAAAATATGGTAAGCTATTGCGAGAAAAAAACGACTAAAAATAAATACATTACTTATTTTAATGGTTTAATGATTTTGACTTTAATAAATACATTATATTCATAAAAGCTCTTAGATTAGATTGTAAAGACCTTTAGGTTGTGAAAGTATAATTACATTACTTGTTTAATTTATAAGGCTTGAAATTGAAATAAGGAGATTTTTATTATATGGATGAACTATAGTTATTAATTTCCAAAACTATATGATATAATTATAGAAGCAAGAAGATTAAAACTATATTTTAAGAGTGGAGTTCATACTAAAGATAAAAACCAACTTCCTAAAAGGAAGGAGGTGGAAGTATGAACGAGTTTTTACTTAGTGTTTTAGCAAGTTTAGCAGCTAGTGTAATAATTTACTTAATTAGTAAGTTAAACAAAAAAGTAAAAAGCCACTCTGTGCGATGTGAACTGTACCCATTGTTTTATACAGTTAAAACATGTAAAAGTAGCTATAAAGTACTAGTGTCAATCATTAGTACTTTTTTTATTTTATTTATTTTCATAGATAAAGTCAGTTTAATTTAATATATCCTAGTAGGAATAAATTATTTAAAATATTCACATACAAAAAATAAACTTATAAAAAAGATTTTCAATTAAAAAACGAAATTATTTTTCACTTTATTTCCGATTATTATTACTTTAAATAATAATCGGCTTTAGATCAGAATGACTTAAAAATTAAATATAGAAATATTATTTTAAAAACCACTTTTTTATATCTAATAAAAAGTGGTTTCTAAAATGAGTAAATTATTAAAATTTGCATAAAAAGTAATTTTCTTTTACTTATTATACCATAATGACTACTCTTCTATATATAGAAACAATTATTTTAAATATTTTTATGGCTAATCTTCATTGGTCAATAAAAGTATTAAAAGTTAAAGTCTCCTATTGCAAAAAAAATAATTAATTATTGTTGAATTTATATTGTAATAATGGTAGTATAAAAAATGGTAAGATATAATAGTAAAAGAATATAATTTAAATGAAAATGAAACAAATCAATTAAAGAAGTCTATACTTCATTCTGCAACTGAGGTAAAAATAAATACTACTGATTTAAATAAAGATGAAAAAGAGTTGATTTTTGCTTTTGCAAATCGTTTTAAACATTTAAATCATTAAGATAAAGAAGAAATTAAGTCTATTAAAAAAAAAATAGACTCAAAAGAATTGAATGGTTTCTCTACTCGGAATGACTAAATAACCTCATTACAAAAACTGATAATATTAAATATTATTATAAAAATAATTGCAAAAAATTAAAATATAAAATATAATATAAGAAAACAAATAAAAAAAGCCTACAAACACAGGATTGATAAGGAACGCCAATTCACTTACCAATCTGACAATTAATACTTAAAGTAGAAAGGAAATATTAATTATCATGTGCCTATGTAGACCTTATTTACTTCATAATTTATGATTATAATATCATATTTTATGATTACTTGCAATACTTTTAATGCTTATTTTAGATTAAATCTGATGGAAGTTACTGTAAATCTGATGTCTCAAAGCCTTGATATATAACAATATTAAGGCTTTTTTATATGTTTTACACATATAAAGGAGGTATTTCAAATGGATAGACAGTTTGCAGTAATACATAATTTAAAACCTGTTGCTAGAATATCAAAATCTACCCTTAAAGATATACTGGGTATCTTTAAAATATCTACAAGAAAAATAGAGAAAACAGATAGCTCTGTTTGTAATTCATGTGATATTAGAAAAAATTATTCTTTACATAAAGATAAATTAGATGAATTTTGTTCAAATTGTCCTAAAATAAAAACTTTTACAGAGTTTTCTTATGTAATTGAAAAAGAAATTAATAAAGGTAAACGTAAAGATATAGTAGAGATCATAACAGATAGAAATAAAAATATCTCTTTAAGTAAAGCAGCTATTAAACAATTTATAGCATATCACTTTATACCTTGCAATCAAAGCTTAGTAAGAAAATCTGTTTCTTTTAAAAATATAGCTGATATATGTAATATTTCTGTTGTAACTGCAAGATATAATCACTCTATTTTAATTGATGCTGGATTGGTTTATTCTACAGAAGTTAAAAGAGGTAGATTTGATATAGTTATAGATAATGAATATAAAAGTCATTTAAAAAAATCTGAGGGTGGACAAGGTTATGTAACTATGTCTTTAGATACATTAAAACATTTATTTGAATTTGATAATGTTAATGAGTTAAAATTAGAAATAAAAAAATTACTTTATGCTGATGCTAATACAAAATTTAAAAAAATTAAATTTAATAAAAAAAATCTTATATCTGTTCTTCCAGATTATTTAAAAAAATCAAGTAAGCGTTTAGACGCTTTTCTAAAAGCTTCTAAGACTTTATTTGATATAAGTAACAATAGAATAGATACAAGTTGTTATGAAACGAAAGCAAAGATTAAAAATAAATATATTAATATTATTAAAGAAAAGATAGTAACATTCTTTAATGATACTGGTTGCTCTTTAAGTAATAACTATAGTAAAGTTCTTTCACAGATTGACTTAGATAAATATGGATTATTTAAAAAAGATTTAATCAGAAAACTTGAACTAGAAAAAGAACTTATTATAAATGATTTAGTTGATTTATCTATACAGTATAGTATTAATAGAGTCCTAAAAACTCTAAACTATATTTTTAATGAATATACTGTTAATAAAAATGATACAAATTATAATGAAATAAAGAATCCAGGTGCATTTGTAAGAACCATCATTCTTGAAAATATAAATGAAAATGGAAGTTTAAAAATAGTAATATAATATTAAAAATATAAAAATCTAATATAAGGAGTAGTTCAAAAAATTTAGTTTTGGCTACTCCTATTAGTGTTTGTATTCAACTTCTCATATATAAAGAAATAGAACTGTTTAGAGTATAAAACACCTTATTAGTTCTATTTTTTATGCTTTTTTAGGTTAAATCTTATACACAATAGAAAGTTTTTTATTAATAATAGAAAATTTTTTATTAATAAGTAAAAGTTATTTATATACAGATTAAAAAAAATTTAAAGTTATATTTCTTAAGAATATTGTAATTACTATATTTTTCGTACAATAATTATTCACTAATTATTGTATTTAATTTCTGTATTAATTTCTGTATTAATTTCTGTTATAAAAAAATAATGTTGTTTACTTATATTTATTAAAAAATAGCACTGATTAAAGTACTATTTTTAGTTTCTTTTTGCATAGAAATGTTTTGGAACAGAACCAAAAAATACAATTCTCTTCTTTAACAAAATATAATAATATATTGATCTAATTATAATATTTCTACCCCTTCTATAATTATTCTTTTGATTCAAGTTCTTTTTCAATAAAATATTCTGCAAGTTCACGAGGCTCAATAGAAAGGGCTTCTGAAAGTGATATAATTCGTTTTATAGTTGGACTATGTACGAAGTAATCTTTCTCCAAATCAGAGATATAACTTTGACTTATATTAGCCAATTTACTCAACTCATTTTGAGTAAGATTTTTTAATTTACGATTAGATTTTAACACATTTTTCATATCATTATGCTGAAAAAACACATTTAAGTTTGTATATATACATATTTTTTAATTATAGGTCAATATTTTGTTCAGCAATTAATCACCTCCATTTACATTATATGTCGAAAAATAGAAAAATAAATAATTTTTTCTATAATACATATTTAGTAAATACTGGAAAATATTAAAAATATCATAATTCTATAAATTTAAAATGAAAATATATTGTATTGGTGTAGAATAAATTATATTTTATGAAATATATATGAAAATATGTAAAAAAACAACTGAAATATGGGTCGTACCAATATTTTTGAAGTAATTTTTTGTGCTAAAATGTAAATAAGTTAAAAGATTAATTATAGGGTAAAAGATTATTCTTAGGGGGAAATGGTATGATAGAAAAAGAACTTGAAGAAAAAATGAAAAAAGAAATGATTCATATTATAAAAATTATTCGTAATGAAAGAGTTCTTGAATTTACTTATCAATATTTAAAACGAATAGAAAAAAAAATAGCCCATTAACAGGGTTATTTTTTTATGATACCTTTAATAAGTTTTTCTATTATTTCTAAATACTCATCATCTAACTCTGGTAATAACTCAATAATATTTCTCATTTTAGATTTGTTATCAAGAGCTATATCTGAAAAAATATCTGGTAATATTTGTAGCAATAATTTTTCTTCTGATTCACTTAAATAATCTCTATCTTTATCACCAACTCCATAAAGAAGCCAGTCCTTATTTATATTAAATTTAGAACAAAAGTGGTTAACATATAATTTACTAGCCACCATACGACCGTTTTCAATATTTGCAACTACATTTCTAGTGACACCTAATATTTCTCCGAGTTGCTCTTGAGTTAGATTTTTTTCTCTTCTTATTTCAACAAATCTTGTTTTTGTATCTTTATCTATTTCGCACATAAAATCACCTCTTTAGATTATTATACCATTGAATTATGTGTTAGGCTACACAACTATTTTATTAAAGGTGTATATTATTACATTTATCTATTGAAAAAAATAATAAGCAATGGTATAATGTGTATATATACACCAATATGGCTATATAATTGTATATATACACGCGCAAAGAGGTGGTTTTATGAAAGATAAAGAGAATTTAATAGCAAGAATAAAAAGTCATTTATATGAAGTAAAAGATGTAAATGATTTGGATAATATAGAAAAATTAGCATATTGGTTTCATTCATTACAAAATTCATCTACTAATAATAAAAAATCTGATGAAAAAGAGAAAACTAATGTAGATGTAAATAATTTATAGCTTAATTTGTGACACAATAAAAATTATTGTGTTAATTTTTAAAATATATTATTTATTTTAAATAAAAAAACAAAGAAGGTGATTTTTAATTGAAAAAAAATAAATTATCTGTATTAAGAGAAAAAAGTGGTCTTACAAAAACTGATGTTGCTATATTTCTAAACATGACAACATCTGGAATTACAGGAATTGAGAGGTCTACAAAAATAAGTTTAGATAAAGCTATAAAACTATCTAAAATATACGGTGTTTCTATTTATGATATCTTTAATGCGAGTAGAGAATTTATGGAAGCATAAAAACTAAATATAAGGGCAAAGCTAGAGAAATTTAGTGACGCAAAACTATAGGGACTAAGGCTAATTAGCTAAGTCAGCCAGTTGCCGAAAAGAGATTGTCTTTTTGTAACTTAATATAAAAGATGCTCTAAGGTATCTTTTTTTTAGTTTGTAATTGAATTGGCAAAAAATATGTTAACAAACTAAAAATGTCCCAAAATGTAACAAATGTAATAAAAATTAAATAACTCTATATTTATGTACTTTTTTAAGGAGGAGTAAATTGAGAGAATTAGATAAAGAAAAAATAAGACATCTATATTTAAAAGGACATAATGCAAAAGAAATTTCAATTTTATTAAAAGTAAACTTTGAAAGTGTAAGAAAATGCATAAGTAGAAATTTTGCTCATTTGAAAGATATACATAAAAAGAATAGTGATTCTGCTGTAGATAAGGTAAAAGAACTATATTCAGAAGGGTATAATGCGAGGGAAATAGCAGATATTTTAAATAAAGAAGCAAATACAGTTAAATTATACATCTATAGAAATTGTGTGGATTTAAAAAAGATACATAAAAAGAATAATGAAAAGGTAGTAGATATAGAAACAGTAAAAAGATTATATACAAAAGGATATAAAGCAAAAGAAATAGCAGACATTTTAAATAAAGAAGCAAATACAGTTAATTTATGCATTTATAGAAATTGTATGGATTTAAAAAAGATACATAAAGAAAATCGAATAATAAGAAGAGATACTTTGAAATTACTAGACAGGCAGAATAAGACTCATATAAATGATAGCTCACTTCTTAAATATAATAGACAAAGTTATGAAAATGATAGAAATGGTAATTTGAAATTTGATGAAAGAAGAGGTTCAAAACCATATGATATACCTAAAAGATATAAAAAAAATATATTTTAGTATCTAATTAAAAAAGTCCCCTGGGGACTTAGATATTAAAAGTTAAAGAGATTATGTGTAAGTAGCTCTATGAAACTGAATCTATATATGGAATTTATTAAATAGATTTTATATACAGGTTCAGTTTCAAATAAAGATTTTGGGAGACAGATATTTGTCTCCTTCCCCCTCTTTTTTACAGACAGTAAGAATTTTCATATCATTTATACTAGTTGAAAAATTAATTAAAATAGAGATAAATTTATCAAAGAAAAATAAATCTTTTATTACATGATAAAAATGTTTCTAGGGAACTTAAAGTACAGATTAAATTTAAAATATATTAAGTATATTTTGTTGGGAGGATTTATATGAGTACCTCGATTTTAGCAATGTTTTTACTAGGGATTTTAGTTATAACTTTAGTAAGTTTCTGTAGCTTTATAGTTTTGAGTGAAAATGAAAATGAGAAGTTATGTGATTTTCTATTATCAGTATCAATTTGGTTTATTATATGTTTTTTATTACTTTTTATGCATTTAGGGAACGTTAAGAATAATGAATATAGAGAAGAAGAAAAGATATATAAATTTGATTATAAATTAGAAAATAACATAGTAACAAATATAGAATCTAAAGGTTTTGTGAATTTAGAAGAATTAAATAAAATTCAATTTTCTAGAATATGTGTTTATTCTTCATATGATAGTCTAGGAACTCTTAGATAAATAGTAAAAGAAAAAGTAAAAGATGTATCATTTATATCTTATATAGAACGAAAATCAGGTGAAAAGACTAAAGAGGATTTAGATAGTAAATCTCCTTATAATGATAAAGATTGTAATTATTTAGTATTCATGAATAAAAATAATGAAGTAATTAGGTTTGCTCCATTAAATAAAGATTATGAAATATTAGATACAAATTTTAAAGAATATAACAATGAAAATACAATATTTGAATTTGAAACAAAAGAAATTGGATAAAAAACAATTTATAAATTAAAGTAGTTTTTATTTAATAAATTCTCTAGAAAATAAGTCCCCTAGGGGTTTCTTTTATTTACTTAACTTATTTAATTCTAAATTAGAATTTATACATGAGAAAGATTAGAAAATATATAAATTACAGTTTTTAAATTTAGAGAGTCAAATATAAAAACTTATATGTTAGAAAATTCCGTAGAAAAAGTTAAATAATCAATAATTCAAGAAAGGAGTCCCTTGGGGGCTTCTTTTTTTGATTGTAAAATTTATGAGAATAAATTGAAAGGAGTTGAAAATCATGCTTGTTGTTGTACCCTTATCTTTATTAATGTTAACTTTTCTTTTAGTTATAAATGTGATTTCCGAATCAAATTTATAATATAATCTAGGAGGTTTTTTATGAATAACAATATATCAAGAGGTAAAACTAGGAAAATTGACATAGGATCATCAGGACTTATTTTAATAGGATTGAGTATTGTGTTATTTTTAATTGTTTGGATAATGGAACTAATGAATAATTACTTAGAATTTCATTATATAAATTATACAAAAGAAATTTTAATTTTATCGAACATTTTTAAATTTTGATTTACATATTTATGTATACATTAGTTACGTTTTTAGTTATATATCTTTTAAATGAACTAAACTGTATTAAACAAATAGAATTTATACTAGTTTCTAATCTGTTTTTATTAGTATTTGTAGGAATATTGTTAGTTATTGTAGGAATATTGTCTTTAATAAAATATATACTAGAGTATAAAATTAAAAAAATAGAAAAATTTAAGTAGAAGATAAAAGAAATATGTCCCCTGGGGACTCTTTTTAATTTGATTACAAAAAGTACTTTCTAGGGGTACTTTTTTTTATATAGATAAAATTAAAAAGGAGGAAAAACAATGAAAAATTTGTTATTAGGTACTAAAATGATAACTCAATCTAGTAATTTTATGTTAGCAATTAATTCTTTTATTTTAAGAGTACAAGGTAAATTTAAAAGAATAATAGTGAAACATAAAAAAATCTTATGTGATTCTAATGGTGCTATTGAATTTACTCTTCAAAATATACTAGTAGGGATACTACTTATTGTTGTAGCAGGACTTTTGTTAAAGTTCTTATCAGGTTTTCTTAATGATGATCTGTTCCCAAAATTTAAATCTATTATTATTAATATGTTTGGTATATAGATGAAAATATGAAACATTATATATTATCGAAGATAAGTATTTTACCAAATGGTGAAAAAATAAGATTGAGTTTAAAAGATTGGATTCTATTAATATTACTTGAAATAATATTGTCTGTTATAATATTTGATTTTTTTAAAGACGTTGTTTTGATTATTAAATATTTTATTTATGTACAGATATTATTGTATACAAGTTATGTAGATTCTAAAACTAAAATTATACCTAATGAAATTCATATTTTAATATTCTTGTTAGGTATAATAAATATTGATTTTTATTCATCTGTACTAAATTTATTTGTATTATCTTTACCATTTTTCATAGCTGCATATATAACAGGAGGTATCGGAGGAGGAGATATAAAATTTATGGCTAGTAATGGATTTTTTATTGGTTTTAAAGGGATTGAAACATTTAAATTTATTACAGGAAGTTTGTTACTAGCATTATTAATTAATTTTATAGTGCTAATAATTAATAAAAAGGCATTTAAAAAACAAATTGCATTAGCACCTTATTTATCCATAGGGTGCTTTTTATCATGTCTAATATAATAAGTGGAGGTAAGAAATGGATAGTATAAAAATGTTGTTTAGAAATAAAAAGTTTATTGGTTTATTATCATTGATAATAGGTTGTTCTATAGCATTTATCTCACCTACTTATCAGAAAATAAAATCTCAAACGACTTTTGTAAGAGTATTAAAAACAATAAAGCGAGGAGAAAAAATAAATGATAGTCAAGTTAGAGAAATAAATACATCAGACTCAAAAAGTTTACCATCATCATCTTTAAAACAAAAAAGGGATGTGGTTGGTAAATATGCAATTGTAGATATGGAAAAAGATGATCTTGTCTTAAAGTCAAAAGTATCAATGCAACCTGTAGCCGAGAACGAGTATTTATATGGTTTAAATGGCGAAAAAAGAGCTATTTCTATAACAATAAAAGACTTTGCATCAGGTCTTTCTGGAAAACTACAAACAGGAGATATAATTTCTATAATAGCTACTGATTTTGGTGATGATAAAAAGACTATAGAACCACCAGAGTTAAAATATGTAAGAGTTTTAGCAGTAACAAATGCTAAAGGAGCTGATAAAGAAAATGATGTTATAAAAGGAGATGAAAACGAAAATGAAAATGATTTACCAACAACAATAACAGTCATGGCTAATGAAGAACAAACAAAATTATTAGCTAAGTTGGAAGTTGAAAGCAAAATGCACATTTCTCTAATCTATAGAGGAACAGATTATTATGCAGAAAAATTTATAAAGGAACAAGATAAAGCAATAAAATCACTTACAACTAAAACTTTAGATGTAAATACATCAAAAACTGAAGAGTAGGAGTGTGAAAAATGGCAAAGAAATTTATTGCTATATGGGGTAGCCCAAATAGTGGTAAAACAACATTAAGTATAAAGATTGCTAGAGAATTTTCTTTGAAAAAAGAAAATGTCCTTATTATCTTTTGTGACTATTTATGTCCAGTAGTTAATACTGTTTTACCATATTCAAAAGAACAGGATAAGTCTATAGGAAATGTTTTGTCTGCAATTTCTTTGGAAAGAGAAACCATATTTGAAAATCTTGTCACAGTGGATAAGAATAAATATATAGCGACATTAGGATACAAACAGTCAGAAAATTTATATTCATATCCAGAATATTCAAGTGAAAGAGTAGTTACATTTTTTAATATGCTAAAAAAAATGGATTGTTTTGATTATGTAATTGTTGATTGTTCAAGTTATTTTTTAAATGACCAACTGACTACAATTGCACTAGAAATTGCTAATGATGTCATTAGAACTATTACTCCAGACCCTAAATCAATATCATATTTTGATTCAAGTTTACATTTATTAATAGACCAAGCCTTTGATATAAGCAAACATATACCAGTTTTATCAAGTGTCAGAGAGTCAGATGCAATAAATGATATTGAAGAAGTTTATAATATAAAGAATGAAATATATTATTTAGAAGAAGTAAGAGAACAACTTCTTTGTGGTGAATTATTTTCTGAATTATTTTCTAAAAGAAAAAAAATATATAATAATCAAATTAAAAATATAGTATCCTTAATATCTAATCAAGAATTAAAAGAAAAAAATAAATTTTTTAGGAAAGGAAAAAATTGATGGATTTTACATCAGAATTTAGAAATTCTAATTCAAACAAAAAAGTTATATCTTTGAAAAATAATTCTGATTTAGATTATAGGGAGTATCAAGATGTTTTAGAAGAAATTAGAGAATTTATAACTACAAAATATTCTGGTTTAATAAATAAAGATGATGTACAAAGAAAAGAACAATTAAGAGCTTATATATCAAAATATATAGATGATTATGGGATAATTATAAAAGACAAGTCTAAAGAAGATTTGGTAAAAGAATTAATCTCTGCAACATCAGGATTTGATTTTTTAGATAAATACCTCTTTAATAGAAATGTAGAAGAAATAAATATAAATGGATGGGATTCAACAAGAATAACTTTTAGAGATGGACATAAAGAGTTTACAAAAGAGAAGTTTAGTAGTCCAGAACATGCAGTTAACGTAATACGAAAGTTACTTAGAAAATCCAATATAACTTTTGATAATTCTAAACCAATTGTAAGAGGGCATTTATCAAAGAATATAAGAATTACAGCAGTTGGAATGGGCTGTGTTGATTCTGATAGAGGTGTAGCAGTCTCAATTCGTATTATAAATCCACAAAATCTTACTATAGATGATTTTGTTAAAAAAGGTACTGGAACAAGACAAATGTTTGATACTCTTATTTTATGTTATAAATATGGCATTAGTGAATGTTTTGCAGGACCAACAAATAGTGGAAAGACAACAAGTTTAACTGGTGTACTTAGTGAAGCCGTTTCAAGTGATGATCGAATTGTAACTATAGAAGAAGAAGTTAGAGAGTTTGATTTAGTTAAAAGAAAAAATGGAGAAGTAATAAATGAGGCAATTCATCTGGTAACAAAACATAGTGAAGATTCAAGACAAGATATAGACCAAGAAAAATTGTTAGAAATATCTATGACTATGAACCCTGATTATTTTGTTATATCAGAAATGAAAGGTAGAGAAGCTTATGAAGCACAAAAAGCAGCAAATACAGGACATCCATTTATGACATCTTTACATACCAATTCTTGTAGAGATGGATATTCAAGAATAGTAGATTTATGTAAGTATAAATCTAATATGGATGATGAAACTTTATATAATAATGTGACTAAAGCTTTTCCAATTATGGTATTTCAAAAAAGATTAAAAGATTTCTCTAGAAAAATATTAGAGATAACAGAATGTGTTATAAATTTGGATGGAAAGAGAGAAATTAAAACATTATTTGAATATAAGATAGAGAAACAAATCAAGGTTGATGGAAAACTTCAAATTAAGGGAAGATTTGAAAAGGTAAATAATATCTCAGAGAATCTCATTAAAAGATTAATAGAAAATGGAATTACAGATGAAGAACTAGATAAAATATTAAATTAATAAGGGTGATGATATGGATTTGATAAGTTTAATTTCATTTATTGGAATTTCTGTAGGGATTTTAATAATGTGTGATGTATCACCAATAAAATTATATGAAGATATGATAAATTCTTTAACAAAAGATAAAGAAAAACATAATTTGAAAGATATAATTGCAATTGAAACAAAAAATAAGAAGGAAAAAGGATTAAAAAAAATAATCAAAGATGCTAAAAACATATTAGAGTCTACAAATAAGATAGGTGTATTTTCAACAATATGCATAATTTCTCTATTTTTATCAATATTAGGTATATTTTTATCAGTTTCAATAAATAATAATTTTTTAATACCAGTACTAATGATTGGTTTTTTAATTCTTCCATTTGAATATGTAAAATTTGCTTTTATTTTATATAAGAAGAAAGTTGATATAGAACTTAGTGTAGCTTTATCAATGATAACAACTTCATATATGAGAAATAGTGATATAGTAAATTCAATAGAAGAAAGTGTTGGTAATACAGGTTTGCATATAAGAAAAGAATTTGAATGTTTTTTAAATGAAGTAAATAATGTAAATTCAAGTGTTGAATTAGCTTTAAGAAACTTAAAATCAAAGTTTGATAATGATGTTTTTGAAGAATGGATAACAAGAGTAATTGCTTGTCAATCCAATCAAAATTTAAAAGCTCCATTATCATCCACTATAGAGAGGTTTGCATCAGTAGAAGTATTAAATAAGAAGAAACAAAGTAAAATACTTAATCGTACATTTTTGTTTATTATTATTAATGTCTTAATATACTTTATAATGTTTTTCTTGAAATTTATAAATGAAGATTGGGCAAATATATTATATTTTACATCTATAGGTAAACTTTTATTTACTTTAGTTGTTTTTACAACTTTTTTGGGTGTTTTAAAATTATTTAAACTATATGAGCCATCAAATTATAAAGATACTATCAAGAAATAGGAGGTGACATTTTGATATTCATTATTATAATACTAATTTCTTTTGGAGTTTATAAAATATTAGAAGGTAGTTTAAAATTACCAAGTCGAGTTTATTCTAGAGCATTATCACAAGTATTAAAAATCAACAGAAAAAGTCAATCTTTGGATGATTTTGTTCGTGATTGGGCTATAAAACTATCTAAATTCATAAAGCTGAATAATTATAGAAGAGAGATGATGAAATCTACATTAAAATCAGCAAATATAAAATTATCTCCCGAATCATATATAGCAAGTTCAATTATAAAAGCTTTAATTGTATTTTTGGTATCTATTATACCAATAGCTATGATTTTTCCAAAATTGAAAGCATTGTGTCTTATATTATCTATATATTATTTTTATACTGAAATAACGAAAGCAAACAGAATTATTAAAACTAAAAAAATGATAATAGAGTATGAGTTACCAGAGTTTGTATACTCAATTACACAAGAATTAAAATGTAGTAGAGATGTTGTAAGTATAATCAAAAACTATAAAGAAAGTGCGAATGAAGAGTTTAGACAAGAATTAGAGATAACATTAGCTGATATGACTTCTGGAAGCTATGTAGAGGCACTTAGAAGATTTGATTCTAGGATTGGTATTCAATCTTTAACAGAGATTGTTAGGGGGTTAATAGGTGTCATAACAGGAAATGATGAGGTAATATATTTTCAAACACTAGGATATAAATTGGAAAAATTCAGATACCAGAAACTAGAGGAATTAATAGAAAAGGAAGCAAAGGAGTTTGATAAATATATTGGATATATGGGATTAAGTTTCTTTATATGTATATTTGGAGTATTAGGAATAAATTTAGTTGATTCACTAAAAACTATGTTCTAGGAGGATGAAGATGAAGAATGTATTGAAAAATAATCATGGTTTTTGGGATTTGGCATTAGGAACTCCTATTATTTTATTTATAATATTTCTTATTATTGCATTTACAATTAATGTATTACCTGTGTTTACTACTAAATATCAGTTAGACCAATTTTCGAGTTCTCTCATGAGAGAAGCAGAATTGACAGGTGAGATTAATGAGAATATAGATAAAAGGATACAAACATTAAAAGAACAAACAGGTGTTGAACCAGATGAAATAAAATGGGATACAACATATATAAATGGAACACATAAGATTCAGATAAATGAAGAAATAAAGCTTACATTAAAAAAGACAGTTGATATTGGTTTCTTTGAATTTGGTTCTATACCAATAGATATTCCTTCCAAAGCAACAGGAAGGAGTGAGCAATATTGGAAGTAAAACAAATATTAAAAAATAAAGATGGAAACTCATTTATAATTGGTTTGGCAACTGTTCTAATAATTATAATATTGTTTGCTGCTATTTGTGAATATATGAGAAACCCACTTCTTTTAAAAAGTGTAAGAGATGGTTTTCAACGGTCAATAACATCAATTACAATAGAAAACTATGATGAATTATATCCATTTTTGAGACGTTCTTATGGAACTGCTTATAAATTGGGAAAAAATGATACATGGGAAGTAAATATTGATAAAGGGAATATAGAAGAGAGCTTGAAGAAAGAGCTTGGTCTTAAAAAAGAAGGAAATAAATATATAAAGCCTAAAGGTGATGGAGCTGAATATGAGATTAAGGATATAAATTTAGAAATTATAAATAGAGAAATTAATCCAAAAGACATTAGCAAAGCTGAAAAATTTACTGTTAAAGGTACTTTAAGTGTAAAGATTTATTCATCTTTTGGTTTTGAGAAAGTAAAACCCTTAGAAACTAAAATACAGGTATATAGTGCATGTTCTACTAAATTTTGATTGGAAAAAAGGTGAAAAAAAAGACTATTATATAATGAAAAAATATGAAAAATATGATATAATATACTTATAGAAGGAAGTGAGTATATTGAATTATAAACCTGAAGAATTTGCTAATATAATAGGTGTAACAGTTAGAACACTTAAAAACTGGGATAAAAGCGGAAAATTAAAGGCTTTTAGAACAGTAACAAATAGGATGTATTATACTGAGGAACATTATATAAAATTCATGGGAAAAAATGAAAAGTATATAATAGCTTTTAATTGTAAGTCAGAGGAAAAAAGACAAAGTATAAGAGACTATGCTAGATTTATTGGATGCGAGGAAATTTAATAAAATTCTTTAGAGAGGATTTTCAGTATGAAAAAACTAAATAAAAATAAATATATAATAATTATTTTCTCTATAATTATTGTATTAATGCTTAGTGTAGGTTTTTTTTTATCTTTAAAAAAACCAGGAGAGAAAATTCAAATAACTAAAAATGAAAATAAAGGAAAAGAACAAATTATTAATGTTAAAAAAGATGATTATATAGAGATTCCAACTGTAGATATATCAAACGGAAGTACAAAAATAAATGAACCTAAAAAAAATTTAAAAAATACTGTTAATAAGAAAAATAATACTGATGGTCAAATAAACAATACTTCAAAAGGAAAAGAAGGTACAAAGGAAGAGATACAAAAGAAAACAAGACCAATAAAAAGACCAAGTGATGCAAAAGATGAAGTGATACATAATTCTAATAATCAAGGGTCTGAGGATATTAGTGAGAATGAAGAAAGTAATAATAATGAAGAAGTATTGAATCCAGGTAATATACAAGAAGAAGTTAAAATGGAAGGTGAATGGGGAAATATAATAGCAAATATGAGATAGTTTAATATATAATAAAGTTAAGTTATTTATGAGGGGGAAAATTTATGAAAATTATGAAAAGAATATTATCATTAGGGTTGACTGTAACATTTTTAGTTGGAAGTAGTACATTAGTTTCAAATGCAATGCAACTTAAAGATATTGATAAAATAGTTGGGAAAAACAGATATGAAACAGCAGGTCTTATTGCAGATAAACAGAAATATACTACTGCTATAATTGTAAATTCAGATAAAAGTATTGCTGATGGACTTAGTGCAAGTGGTTTAGCTGGAAGTGAAAATGCACCAATTCTATTAACTCAAAAGGATAATGTTCCAGATGAAACACTTGAAAGACTTAACACAGTAACTAAACTGTACATAATTGGTGGGGAAAATTCTATTAGTACAGATGTAGAACAAATGCTAACTATGAGAAGAATGGAAGTTAAAAGAATTAGTGGAAAAGATAGAATAGAAACAAGTTATAATGTGGCAAAAGCAATAGATTCTATAAATAAGGTGAAAAATGTAATACTTACTAATGCCTATAAAGGAGAAGCAGATTCAATGAGTGTTGCATCTGTAGCAGTAAGAGATAAAACTCCAATTATACTTACTGATGGAAATAATATTCCATTTAATACAGAAGGACTAAAGACCTATGTAATTGGTGGAAAATCTAGTATGAGTGATAATTTAGTAAGTAAGACAAAATCAGTAAGAATAAGTGGTATAGATAGATTTAAAACAAATAAAGAAGTAATATCATATTTCTATAAAGATGTGAAAGAGTGTTATATAACAAAAGCATATACATTAATTGATGCATTAACAGGTTCTACAATTGCAAAAAATAAACCAATAGTATTAGCTGATGAAATTAGTGATAAAAGTGTATTAAAAGGAATGAATAAGTTTGATGTAATCGGTGGTGTAAACAATACTACAATTGATAGATGTTTAAATGTTTTAAATGGAGAAGAGGAAAAGAATAATTATCAAGGAGATGATAAAAATATAACCTCTTCTAATGGAAACATTCAAGAATATGTAGAAATGGAAGGCGAGTGGGGGAATATAGTAGCAGATATGTAATTTGATATAAAGTTTTAAAGAGTGTAAATTTTTACACTCTTTTTATTTTTGATTTAAGGAGTGAAAATATTGAAAAAAATAATAATAATCTTATTATGTATTTTTCTTATAACACCAGTTGTTATTTTTGGAGCAGGAGGTGGAAATGTAGACACTGGTGGTGGTGATATGGGAGGTGTAATTAAAGGTTACAAATGGACACCTGGAGAAGAAGGTGTCAGAGTAACTATTATAGATGATGAAACTAGAAAATCTGTATCAACTCCAATAGATTTTACAAATGTAAAAAATCCAAATGTAAAGTATCATTTTGGAAAAGTATCTAAAATAGAATATAAAAATGGAACTAAATTGATACGATATAGTACATCAACGAAAGAGTATGAAAGTAAAAAACTTAGTAAAAATATTCCTGTGATAATTAAAAGTAATAGTCGTAAACCTGATATGAAAAAGATAAAGGCTTATTTTTGTGATGAAGTGTTTGTACATGCATTAGCAAAGTTAACAAGTATGGATTATAAAGAGTTAGTTGGTGGCAAATATAAGCTTTTAATAGAGCCAGTCGGATATTGTACAATAAAAGGCGAAAGATATGCACTTACAGCACATGAAGCAGCATTATATGATGAACAATTAAAAGGTACTTTAAGATCAAAAATGCCTTCTTTTACTCATAAAAATTTACCTTTTGCTTTATTTTTAGAAAATGCAGACTTAGGCTTTCCTGCTTGGAAGGGAACTACTAACAATAAGCAAT
Source organism: Clostridioides sp. ES-S-0108-01 (assembly GCF_020662285.1). Classification (NCBI taxonomy): domain Bacteria; kingdom Bacillati; phylum Bacillota; class Clostridia; order Peptostreptococcales; family Peptostreptococcaceae; genus Clostridioides; species Clostridioides sp. ES-S-0108-01. The sequence goes on from NZ_JADGMN010000021.1 coordinate 24,233, forward strand.
TGAACTCTACTATAAAAGATAAACTAGGCTTAGGTATAATTTACTTTGGAAATGAAAGTGAAGAAGAAAAACCACCAGATATTGATATAAAACCAGACCCTACACCTACACCACCTAAACCAAATGAAGATGAAGGAAATACAGATACAAAAGAGTATGAATACAGAACTGATACAGATGTTATATCATCTGTATTAATTAGTGGTAGAAATAGAACTCCAGATCATCCTGTGAATGTAAGTTTTAAAATAAAAGATAAAACATATACAATGAAAGACATTTACTTACCAAAAGAAGGTGGAGAACAATATGCATGGGTGAAGTGGCATACACCGAAAACACCAGAAAAAATAATTATTACTGTTTCATCAAATGCAACAAGTGAAACGTCTAAAATTATTGCTAATGTAAGTAACTTGGAAGAAAAAACTCCACCAGACCCAAAGGCTAAAGATAAAGCAGAGTCAAAGTATACTGATAATAATGGTAAATTTAAAATACCAAATCTACCAGATGATAAGGGAAAAATAACTTCAACTTATGGAGAATGGGATTGTTATTGGGTTGCTCATTGGGTATATTATTCAGATGGAGAAGGTGGTGGAGAATGGGTTGACGAGGGCTGGTGGGAATGGAAATGGATACCATACACTGTAAATTTAAGTGCTATTATGAATATAAAAGCAGATTCCAAAACCCTTACAGCAAAATCAGATGGTAAAGAAATAAAATCAGGTTATGGCATAAATCTTAAAGTTGATGCGAATGTATCATATAATGCTCCAGAAGGGAGTGTTACAGGTGCACAAAATGTAGTTACATATTATCCAGAATTTTATTATAAAGAGTACAATAGGGTATTACAAAGCATTAAAAAAGGATATAGTTCTAGCTTTGAATTGAAAAATAATAAGTACTGTCCTTTTAATGATAAAGTACATTTTACTACTTTATGGTTTACTGATGGTAAGTATGTTCCATATGGTAATGTTATGGATGTATGGACACCAGAAGGCATGTTGAGTTTAAATGTAAATGACTTTATTAATATAAAAGGTAATTTATATCAAGATTATCATTTTGGTCCGATAAAAAATATTTCATAGATTAAGAGGTAAATTTGAACAATTATGTTGATTTAAAAAGGTGTCCCCTGGGGGCACTTTTTTAGTGTACAAATATTGGAGTGATACAATAAATGAAATGTACTGGTAAAAGATATTTTTATATAGAGAAAAAAGAGATTGAATATAAAATAGATTACATTACTAAATCTAAAGAAAAATTAAAAAAACAATTCAATTTAAATGATGAAGATATATTAAAGATATTAGAATCTTTGCAAATAAAACTAGAAAAAATTAATAAGAAAATTTCAAAAATGTAATACTTTTATGAAAAAGTCCCCTGGGGGCTTTTAGAGGGAGAGAACACTATGATAAATAATATTGAAAAAGTTGTTTCATTAGGTATAATTCAGTTTGTAACTATATTATTGCTAATAGGTTACTATTTTGGAGGATTAAAATATACTTTAATACTAGGGATTTTTATAATGTTTTTATTAGGCATAACTATTATCAAAACAAGTCTGAATTAAAACATTAGAAAGGATAATTATGAATGGAGATAAAAATATAAAATTCACAAAAGTTGATGAGAAGAGGCTGGAAAAAAGAAAAAAACAAAAAGAAATACAAAAAGGAATTTATCTTATGGGTGAATATGAAGAAGGAAAAGTAAGAGTAAGTACAAATCTACCAATTTCTGTTGCTGATGCACTTATATATTATACGAAAACAGAATCGGCAAAAGAAAATTCTAGATCTGAACTTTTAGAAAATATTATCCTAGATTGGACGAAAGAAAACATATCAGAAGAATTATTAAAAGAAGGGTGACCATAGATGATTGATATAGAATCAGTGTTTGTAGACTTAGTCAGTAGAGGAAGAAAATGGAGTGTAGGTTTATATATAGAACCTGAAACATATGAAAGAATAATTAATGAAGAATCGGATAAAGAAGTAAATGTAAGTGAGTTGCTAAAAGTATTAAACAATAAATAGAGGAGAAATTGACATGAGATATATTTCTATGAATAAAAATGGGAAAAAAGAATCTGGTAAATTGATCTCTGTTATGAGTGACAAGGATTGCAATAAAATTGAAATCATGTTATCAGTGATGGATGAATTATCAAGAGATAATACTATTTTATACTTATCAGAAAAAGACATATGTGAAGAAACTATTTTTATAAATTACGATTATGAAAAACTGGAGTTTCAAGTAAGTATTAAAGATAATTTTTATGGTTATAGTTTATTATCGTTTTACAGACTAGAAGATATGTTAAGGTATGTAATAAAATCAATTGATAATATTGATATTATTTTTGTAGATGGAACTAGCTTTAGTATTAAAGTCAATTATAAAAAATTAAAAGATTTGGTAAAAGAAACAGGTGTAACAATCATTCTTTTAATAGAAAAAGAGACGATTGAACTTTTGAATACATTGAAATTTAGAAAACATATAAAAGATATTGATGAAAGTCTTATTTTATATATTGATAGATATAAAGAGATACCAGAAGGTTATTTCTATAAAGTAAGTGGAGATGAATTTAAATCTGTTCAAATAAATACGCCTACATGGATAGAAGATGTACTAAAAATAACAGGTCTTGGATATAAGTATGTAAAAGTAGCAAATTTTTAAAGTAAAAAAGAGAAGGGGTTGATTATATGATTATTAACTCAATTATATTTTTATTATATCTATTTTCCATTTGTATTTATTTAATAGGTATTTATTCTGTTAGTATAAAAATAAAAAGCAATAAAGAAAATTATGAATTACTAAAACAATGTAAAAAGCATTATATATATATATAGTAAGAGAAATGGCAATGGGAGTTATACCAATAGTAAATTTTTTAATAGGAGTTATTTTTGAAATTAGAAAAGTCATTGAAAACAGAAAAAATGGATAAGAAAATCAAATAGGAATAAAAAAAGAAGTCCCCTGGGGGCTTTTTTTATTGGAAAGATTTGAAGGGAGGTGTTTGCAAATGTTTTGTAATAGTGTTTAGTTACAACTGAAAACGTGAAATTCATTATATCAGAAAAAGTCCCCTGGGGGCTTTTTTATTATGTCATTAAAAAGGAGTGATGAATATTGGCTAATAGAAAGACAGATGAAAGAAAAAAGTTGGTAGAACAGATTCTTTTATCAAAAGGAACAAGTTATGATGATTGGATAAATGAATCCCACAATAATTTTATCATTGAGAATGTTAATTTGTTAAGTAGTGGATTAGATAAATTAAATCAAGAAAATAGAAAAGGAGGGGACTTATAATGGGTGTTATTGATTCTCTATGTAATCTTGGCTTAGAAGTTGTTACATGGCTTCAGAAATTGGGATTTCCTGCTTGTGCGATTGCCCTTGCGATAGGTGGAATCACTCAAATTTTTGGAGGACCTAAAGGTATTGATAAATCTAAAGGATGGTATGTAGGGGCTGGTACAGGATTCTTATTTGTATTAGGTGCTAAAGCATTTGCAGAGTTATTACAAGGTCGTATAACATTTTGATGCAATATTCATTTTTTTAAATTCTACTTATAAGTACGTAAAGTTTTTGATTTTCAAATTATAAAAGTGCTCTTTATGAGCACTTTATATCTATGCAAGTTAAAAGAAATGAGTAGGTGCAATTCCTACAACTTGCTAATTATCAAAATTACAGAGAGGAGTATTAAGTTGGAACTTATAAAGGACTTAATTAATTCATTTTTTGAAACTAGAAATGCAGAGTTTAAGTTCGCAAAGAAACTTGTGAATAAAGAGTATTTAATAAAAATAGGCTTATTTATGTTTATAGTAATAACTATTTTTTTAAATACAGTATTAGAATCAATATCATCATTGACTAAAATCTTCAATGGAGGAGAATTTAATTTATGGAGAATATTTATTCCGAGATTTTTAACCTGTTTTCCAGTATACATAATAGTTTATGTAATATTTTTAGTAGCATATTTGAAGATGATAGCGAATATAAAAACTTCTTATGCAGAATTTGAAGAAGGTCAAAAAGGGACAGTAAGATTTGCGACAAATCAAGAAATACATGAACAATATAAAGCAGTTCCAGAAAAAGATAAACTGTATGAAGGCAAGGGTGGTGTTCCTATTTCAAGGAATCCAGAAACAAAGGAAATATATGTTGATGATAGTTCAGTAAATAATTTAATAATAGGTACAACTAGAAGTGGTAAAGGAGAAACATATGTTGTACCAACTATAGATATTTTTTCTAGGGCGAGAGAAAAACCATCACTGGTTATAAATGATCCAAAAGGTGAGTTAATTGCAATGTGTGCTGATACACTTAAAAATAGAGGATATGAGGTTTTAATGCTTAATCTATTAGACCCATTAAATTCTTCATCATATAATCCTCTTCAATTAGTTTTAGAGTCATATAAAGGTGGAAGAATTGATGAAGCACAATTAATATGCAAGACATTGACTTACACCTTATATCATAATCCACATTCAAAAGACCCAATTTGGGAAAATTCTGCATCAGCCCTAGTTAATGCAATGATACTAGCGATATGTGATGAATGTATAGAAAAAGGTGAAGAACATAAAGTTACTATGTATACAGTTGCGAATATGCTTTCAACATTGGGTTCTCAAAATAGAAAAGATTATGAAGGTAATAATATAAATGCTTTAGATGAATATTTTAAAAAACTACCAAATACTTCAGCGGCTAAATTACAATATGCAACAAGTAGGTTTGCAGAAGGTAACACTAGAGCGAGTATATTTACAACAGCTATGAGTGAATTACAACTTTTTACTATGGATAAGATGGCAAAGTTGACATCTAAAAATACAATTGATTTGAAAGGTGTAGGATTTAAGAATCCTCTAGCAAAAGAACATAAACCAAAAGCAATATTTATGGTAACTCCAGATTATGATTCTAGCAATCATAAAATAGCAAGTCTTTTTATAAGACAACTATATTATGTATTAGCAAAAAATGCATCTTTAAGTAAAAATGGAAAATGCGAAATAGGAGTTGAGTTTATATTAGATGAATTTGGAAATATGCCACCAATTGAGTCATTTGCAAATATAATGACAGTATGTTTAGGTAGAAATATTAGATTTAGTTTAATAGTACAAGCATATTCACAATTAGAAAAAATATATGGGAAAGATATGAATACAATAGTTGCGAATTGTGGTAATCAAATATATTTACTTACGAATGATGATACTACGGCAGAAAAATTTTCAAAGTTAGTTGGAGAGAAAACAGTAATAACACGTTCAAGGTCAGGAAAGGTACTTTCTTTATCTAAAAGTCAAACTGAAAACTTAGATACAAGAAGGTTATTGAAGGCAGATGAATTAACCAAACTACAAGAAGGAGAAACTGTAGTCGTAAGGGTTATAAAACGTAGAGATTTAAAAGGAAGAAAAATAATTTCATATCCAATATATAATCGAGTAAGAGATGGAAGAGCATTTAGATATAGATATGAATATCTTAATGATGATTTTGGAAATAAGAAATCATTCTGTGATATTCAAGTTAATACTGTACATAAAGATGTAAATTTAGAGGAGTTAAGTTTATTTCATGAAAAGACAAAAGAAGAGGTGAAAAGAGAAATAGAAGAACGAATAGAGTCAATAATGAAAACTAAAATAAATCCATTATCATATGAAAATGAAAAAATAGATACAGAAAATCAAAAAATATCAGAGTATCAAAAAAATATTATTTTAAAAATAGGTAATAAAATTTTAAGTTGTGATGATATTAAAGAATTGGAAAAGTTATCATCAAAAGAAGATATATTTGATTATTTAAAAGATATAGGAAGGGAAGATTTTATTGAAACAATCAAGAAAGTATTAGATTAGATATTTGCTTATGTAAGAAATAAATTTAGCCAAAGAAAGGAGTGTTTTTTTTGGGAGAAAGTGAAATGATAGATATATTATCCAAATATGATTCTATAATAGTAATTAAAGAGTTTATAGGAGGAGCATTTAGAGTAGTTGGATGGTACTTAATAAAATTTTTAGTTATGATTTCTAATTCCGTTGAAGGTGTAGTTGACCAAATATACACTTTGAACGGATTTTTTAATAGCCCAGAAATTAATGAGTTAATAAAAATGTTTAAGCCAGTTATATTCGTTATTTTGATGGTGTCACTTTGTTATTTAGGATTCCAATTAATGCTTAATAGAAAATTTAAGTTAGAAGGTTTAACTACTAATATAGCACTTGCAGTAATAGTTGTAGTTGCGTTACCTACATTTATGTTACAAGTAGCAAAAATAACTGATACAGCAATATCAGCAGTAAATAGTAAATATGAAACAACGGCTAATAAGGTTATTAAGGAAAACTTGACAGATATATATTTATTTGAAGCAAATAATTTCAATAAGTCTACTAAAAATAATATACCTGAAAGTTCAGTTATGAATGTAAATGTTTTAGATGAACTAGACACCTCAAAGGTGAAAAATAAAGATTTATTTTCAAAGAAAATTGGTTTCGATGAAAATAGTAAAAAAATATTAGTAGATTTAAGTGATGGTTTTTTTGGTATGGGTGGAGAATCTTATTATAGATGGCATTTAGACTACTTTAATGTAATAGTAACTTTGACATGTATTATTGTAGTCATAGTGCTTTCATCAATAAGGATAGCAAAAATAATAGTTGAAATAGGAATTAAAAGAATATTTGCAACACTGTACTCTTTTGCAGATATAAGTACAGGTCAAGGATTAAAGACCATTGTAAAAGATTTATTTTCATCTTTTGCTATATTATTTTCAATATCTTTATTAATAAAAATATATCTATTACTTAGTTCATATGCATCTTCAAAAGTAGATGGAATAGCAGAATTAATAGTTTTAATTGGTGGAGCATCAGCAGTTATTTCTGGACCAGATATTGTTGAAAGAATTTTTGGAATAAATTCTGGAGTGAGTACTGGAAATGTTATATCTTCAATATATCATGGTGGAGAAATGGTTAAAGGTGGTTTATCAACAATTAGAGATATGACAAGTAAGGTTGCAATGGGTGGAGCTACTGTAGCATCTGGTATGAGTGGATTTATTAATGGATTTAGAACAGGAAGCAATGGTTTAAATGAAGATGATAAAATTAGTAAAATTGATAAAATGCCTAGTGCTAATTCAGATTTAAGCTTGAATAATAAATCCAATAGACCTATAGATGAAGAAAAGAGAAAACCAAATGAAAAAGAATCTAATAAAGATAATTCTTCAATAAAGAAACCAGATAATCAAGAAACGCAAGATAAGCAAATTCCAAATAAATTAAAAGATGAAAATATGAGAAATAAACTAGATAATGATGATTCTCCTTTAGGAAATATTAGAGATAAAATAGAAAATAAAGGTGACAATAAATCAATAGATGACTTAAATAATAATAAGAAGAATGATAGTATTGATAAAATACCTAAAGTGGAAAATAAATCTGATAAAGATAATAGTATAAATAAAAATCCTGTTAAAGAGCCTATGAGAAAGGATGATATAAATAGAACATCAACACAAGGTCTTGATAGGAATAATAATATTAGAACAGGTATGAATAGGGATGGAGAAAAATTCAATAGTAAAAGTGAAGGAGCAAATACTCCAAATAATAATCTAAGAAATAGTAAAGATGATATTGTACCTAAAGTTGATTCTCCTAAAATAGCAGACAGAGGAAATGAATCATATGTAGATAAGATAGAGGAAAAAATAAGTCCACTATCACAAAAAGTATCTCAACATTATCAATTAGGCAAAAACACAGGAGCAAAATTTAGAGATAGTGTAAATAAGAAAATGGGTTCTAAAAAATAATAAAGAACAATTAATATAATTTAGAAAGGATGTTTTTATGTATAATATTCCAAATGAAATTTCTTCAGAAACTAAAGTATTTAAATCAATATATATTATTGACTTCTTAATTATTATGTTAGCCTTGTTTTTTGCATGGCTAACAAGTTCAATTGTTTATCCAACTTTAATAATTGCATATTTTATATATACATCAGTGGTAGCAATATTTTTAGTTGCAAAAAGTCCGATAAATCCAGGAATGAGAAACTTTATGTCAATATATTTATTGATTACTAGAGATAGAAAAACGTATCATTCTATAGATTGGGATGAATAAAGTGATTTTGAGAATTTAATATTGAAAGGAGTTATTATGCTTAGAAAAAAGGATATAAGTGAATTAAGTAAAGAAGAAAAAAAGTTGGAAAAGCAAGAAAAAAAAGAGTTAAAAAAGATAAATAAAAAAATTGATAAAGGTGTGACAGAATTACTTCCTTTTCTGGATGTTACAGCAAAGGAAGCCTTTGAAACTAAAGATGGTGTTATGGATATATTTCAAATATCCTCTTGTGATATATATACATTAAATAAAGAAGAAACAAATGCACATATTTACACTTTTGCAACGTTTCTAAGAACATATCAAGATGATATAAAAATTATATCAATGAATTTTCCAGTAAATACATCTATTCAACAACAATATTTTAAAAGAGTTATAGAAAGAACCTCTAATCCTACATATTTACATTTTTTAAAGATAAAATTAGACCAGCTTGAACGTATAGAATTTAATAGGGAAAATAAAGAATTTTATATTTTTATATATGCAAATAATGAAGATGAAATGGATGATAAAATTAATTTGATATTTAGATTATCGGGTGGAAAATTCAAATTTAGTAAAATTGATTTAGATAAAAAAATAAAAATACTTTTTAAATTATCCAATCAAAATACAAAAATATAGAGAGATATAAAGGGAGATTTAGCATGAATAAACTGGTAAAAATCAATAAATTTAATAAAAAAGAGTACAATCCATATCTTTTAAAAGAAATTCAGCCACAAGGAGGAATTAGATTTTCTACAAGAATTATAGAAAAAGGTGATGGTTTTGAGACATGCTTACATGTTTATGGCTATCCAAAAAAAAATGATACATTTTGGTTAGAGAAACTTTTTAGTTTTAGGAATGTTATAACTACACTAGATGTAAAAACAGAAAAAAAGGAAAAAACCTTAAAAAAAATGAATAAATCTCTATCTGAGTATAATCATAGGTTTCATGAAGATCATGATATAGTAAGCAAAATAGAAGCACAAGGAGCTTATGATACTTTATATGGATTAGTAGAGGATATTACGAACTTTGGAGAAGTAATGAAATCAATACATGTAAGATACTATATATCTGATAAAACAATAGAAGGTGTTGAAAATAGAGTTGCTGAAATATCAAAAGAATTAGAAGGCATAGGATTTAGGACAACTATATGTTTAAGTGAACAAACAGAAGAGTGGATGTCCTTATTTTGTAAATATGAGAAACAACAAAGTTTTAGGAATAGAAGAAAAGGAAAACCACTTCAAGCTCTTACTCTTGCAGGTGGGTATCCTTTCCGATTTACTAGTTTGAATGATAAAACAGGTTGTTATCTTGGACAAACTTTTACTGGTGGTGATATAGTTTTTGACCCATTTACTAATGATGGAAAGAAAAGAATATTCTATAATTCTGTGGTTGTAGGTCTTATGGGACAAGGTAAATCAACATTATTAAAAGAACTTTCACACAATAATACAATTGTTGGTAATACAACAAGAATTATTGATGTCACTGGAGAATTTGAAGAATCAGTTACGGCTGAAGGAGGAAAGACAGTATCCTTAGATGGTACTGATGGAATAATAAATCCATTAGAAGTTTTTGCTACAATAACAGATAAACATACATATAAAGTAAATAATGAAATGTCTTTCACAACTCACCTTGATAAAGTTAGTACAATATATAAATTCTTAGTGCCAGAGTGTTCAGCAAGTGAACAAAGAGAATTTGAAAAACTACTTAGTGAGTTTTATGTTTATCATGGAATAGAAAAGGAAAAAGCAACTGAATATAAAACAGAAGAGTATCCAATTGTTGAAGATTTATTACATTATGTTGAAAAGCAGATGTATGATGATATAGCCAACAAAATTCCTAAAAAAAATATTACATTAAATAGACAAGAAAAACTTGAAAATATAATATTAAATTTAGAAAGTATAGTTAGAGATTATGGAAAATTATTTAATGGACATTCATCTATTGCAGATATTACTAATGAACAAGTAGTATCTTTTGAACTTAGAAACTTAACACAGTTTGATGAGAGAATATTTAATGCACAAATTTTTAGTGTTTTAAATCTTCTTTGGAATGAAGCATTAGTTCAAGGAAGAAGAGAGAAAGATAAGTTTGATAAAAATAATAAAGACCAAACAAAAACTTTTGATTCATCAATAGAAGAAGCAAAAAAATTCTTTTTAATTATAGATGAGGCACATAGAATTATAAATTCAAATAATATAAAGGCTGTAAAATTCCTAACTGATTTTGAAAGAGAAGCAAGGAAGTATTTCGCAGGTATAATATTTGCTTCTCAGAATATAAAGGATTTTGTTCCAGAAGATGTGACTGGAGAAGTCTTTCAAGAAATTAAAAAACTATTTGCACTTACACAGTACAAATTTATTATGCGTCAAGATCACAGTGATAAAGAGGTCTTTAATAAGGTATTTGAAGGTCAATTATCAGATAGCGAGTTAGCACAGATAGCAAACTTGTCTAAAAGAGAATGTTTACTGTCTATTTCTGGGCAAGAAAATATTTTCTTTGAAATTGACATTAGTAAATGTGAATTAGATTTATTTGCAGGGGGTGCTTAAAATGATAAACAAAAAGATAGTATTTGGAATTATTATTGCTATCTCTATATTAATAATATCAATATTTTATTTTTGTATAAATAATAAAAACGATGAAGGTATTGAGCATAAAGAACTTGTAATAGAAAATAAAGATAAAATAGAAGATAACGAATCTAATAATAATGAGAAAAAAAGTGTCAAAGAAGAAACTGAAGATATAGCAAAAAAATTTGTTATAGCATGGCATACGGTTGAAGAAAATCCTAAAAATCGAATAGATTCAACTAAAGATTTAATTAATGAAAATTTCTATAAAGAGTTGAAAGATGAAGAAGAACTTGAATATAATGATGTTAGAAAAGATAAATATACTTATAGAAGAATAAAAGAACTAGTTGCAGTAGACTACAAAGAGAAAGATGGAAAAGTCTATTGGACTGTCAAAGTGTGGTATGATTGGTTAGATAAAGATAAGAAAATACAAGAAGGTAATTTAATGACAGTATATCATGTTGGATTATTAAAAGAAAATAATAGCTGGAAAGTGTTTGAAAGTCCAGCAGAATTTTATTAAAAACTACTATCTTTTAAAAGGAAATTAAAAGATAGTAGTTTTTTAATTTCCTTTTTTATATGAGGAAAGCGTAGGGACTAAAGATGTTAAATTCTATAAAGAAAAAAATAATTTTGTCTGTGATAAGTCTATCTATAGCCTTTATAATGATATTCATGCTGATACTTTCTCTATTCTTTATTGCAAACAATTCTAGTGGAGGTGGGTATTATTCAGGAGGCATTTTGGAGGGTGTCCCAGAAGAATATATGCCTTATTTTAATGAAGCAGCAACAATATTTCATGTTCCAAATTGGACTTTAGCAGCAATTGCAAAACAAGAAAGTAATTTCAATCCAGGGGATGCCTATGGTGGTGCTTGGGGGATAATGCAAATTCAAAAAACAGACTGGAGCTATTATATCTCAAATGGACTAGGTGATTTATATAAAAGTGTAGGATATTCGTTTTCTAGTGCAGATAATATGTGGCAAAAATACCTCAATGATGTAAGGGCACAAGTTTTAGCAGGTTCTTGGGAATGTATGAGATATACAAATATAGTTTTGAAAAGTAAAAATATAATTGATAGTGTACCATATAAAGATAATCAAAAAATGGCTGAAAATATGGACTTAATTAATTGGAATGCAAGTGAAAATGATGCAACATTTAAAGAGATACTAAGACGTTCCTTCGCATGTTATAATGGTGGACCTGGATATGGTTTAAAAGTAAATTTAGATAAGGCACAAAATAATTATCCAAATAAAGTTTTTAAATATGCAATGGAATTTAGAGAAAGTGCAAGTAATTTACCAGATATAAGTGGCAATCCAAATTCCCCAAAAGCAAAGCAATTATTAGATGTAGCATTTAAACAAAAAGGTAAACCTTATGTGTGGGGGGCTACAGGACCGAATAGTTTTGATTGTAGTGGATTTACTCAGTATTGCCACAAACAAATTGGTATACAAATACCTAGAACTGCACAATCACAGTCTTATGCAGGTAAACCAGTGGATAAAAATAATTTACAAGCAGGGGATTTAGTATTTTTTGGTTCTGGTGTAAATGATATTACTCATGTTGGAATGTATATTGGAAATCGTCAATTTATACATTCACCACAAACAGGTGATGTAGTGAAAATAACAAGTTTAGATAAAGAATATTATGCAAGAAGATTTAAAATTGCAAAAAGATTTATCTAAACTAGTAAATTAAATTCAAAAAAAGATGTCCCCTGGGGACATTTTTTAGGAGGTAAAAAAAATGAAGAATATTATAAATGAAAAACTTAATGGTAGTGAATTTATATGTAAAGGGGGATGGAAAAGTGGAAATACAATAATATTGGATGATGGAGCAGAGAGAAACATAGATTATAAAAAAATTGAAGATACAGAATATGTATCAATAATTCTAACCCCAAAAGATATAGAAAAATTAAATATAGAATTAATTTCTTATATAAACTATATGGAATGTTTTAATGAAGATAGTGAAAATAACAAGTTTAGATAAAGAACATTATACAAGAAGATTTAAAATCGCAAAAAGATTTATCTAAACTAGTAAATTAAATTCAAAAAAGGAGTCCCCTGGGGACAAAAATGAGGGGGAAGATATATTATGAAAGAATACTATACTAAATCTTTTGATGAAGAAGTAGACGAAATAAGATTTTTATATAAAAAATTTGCTACCAACTTAAATTTATCTGAGAATATTTTAAATAGAAAAATTGTATATGCAAAAAGTGGAGCAATACTTATAGGAGCATTATATGGATTTGTGAGACAAAGAAATAAATACAGTGATGAATATAAAATATTTAAAGAAATAGAAAAAATATTAGATTCTGATAATGTTATAAGTTTAGAAAAATCTAAACTTTATTTTGAACAAATTAAGGGGATGGCATTAACTCTATGGAAAATATATCTGAAAAATATAAAGACAGAGGTAATGAGAACACTAATAGTAAAAGAATTAAAATCCAATTTAAAAGATTTTTATTATGAATATTCATTGAAAATCAATATAAATAAGATATATAAATTGGATTGATTTGATAATAAGAGTAAGTTGCTAGAATCTATAAAATTATAAATAATATTAATAATGATAGGAGATTTAATTATATGGGTAAAATTATAGAAAAGTTAGAAGAAAATAGAGAGAATAAGTTATTTGAGAAAGAGTTAAATTTTTCTATAAAAAGATGTATAGCAGAAGAACTTTGTAAAAAAAGATGTATAGCAGAAAATTTCGATTTTGATGGTTGGAGTTTACTTGAAGAATCAGTATCTTATGATGAAAAAGAAAAAATTATTATTATGAAATTTTATAATAATGGTACAGAGGAATATTTGAATTTTCATGTAGATTGCAGAGAAGAACCTGCAAAATATGCAATACCTCATATTTCAATAAAAAATGAGGAGTATCCAAAAAATACAATAAGAGAAGCAATATATAGAGGTAATGAGTTTGAAGAAGAGTTAAAACTTTGTTTAAAAAGAATTATAGCAGAAGAGTTTGATTTTGATGGCTGGGATTTATTTGAGATACCATATAAAGATGAAGAAGTAATAATAATGGTTTTTTACAATGAAAAAACAAAGAAATACTTAGATTTTCATGTGTATTATAAAGAAAAATATGTAGTTCCATACACAGTAGTTGACACGTACATGTCTGGGTTTTATACATATCCTAAAAATACAATAAGGGAAGCGATATATATTGTATAAGATAACAGAAGAGTTTGCAAAAGAGATTCACAGAAAATTTATAAATGATAAGGAGATTATTCATGAATCATGCTAATTTAATCGGCAGATTAACAAAAGAGCCAAATATAAAGTGTAAGGAAGATGGAAATTATGTACTTTATTTTGATATAGCTATAGAGAGTCAATATAGTAAAAATATGGTTTCTTATGTGCCTATAGAAGTGAATGGTAAACTAGTGGAAAGATATTCATGTGAACTTTTCAAAGGTCAATTAGTAGCAATAGAAGGTTATATAAAGGCATATAAAGGTTATTTTAGAGTAAGTACTAATTATATAAGATATTTGAGTAAAAATAATGAAAAGGGGTTTGAAAAGGATTTAAAATATACTCCAGAACCAATTGAAGAGAATGATGAAATACCCTTTAAACTTTAAGTAAATAATAAATGAAATAAAAAAGATGTCCCCAGGGGACTTTTTTAAATTGGAGGAAAAGATATGAAAAGTGTTATTATAGCAGAAAAACCTAGCCTAGCTCGTACAATAGTAGGTTCAATAAAAGAAAACTTTAGTAAGAAAAATGGTTATTATGAAAGTAATAAGTATATAGTTACATATGCTTTTGGACATCTATTTGAATTATTTGATATAGATGATTATTTAAATAGAGAAAAAACTTTTTGGAACATTAATGATATACCCTTTGTCCCAGAAGAATTTAGATTTAAATTAAAAAGTGATGATGGTGTTAAGAAACAATTTGATACAATAAAAGAACTTGTAAATAGATCAGATGTAAATGAAATAATAAACTGTGGTGATGCAGATAGAGAAGGGGAAGTAATAATAAGATTAATATTAAATGAGATAAAAACAGATAAAAGAGTGAAACGATTATGGTTACCAGCTCAGACAGAAAATGATATATTAAACGCATTAAATGATTTAAAAGATATTAATATATACGATAATTTATATCTAGAAGGTTTATTAAGAACACGTGTAGATTGGCTTTATGGTATAAATCTAACCAGATTTCTAACATTAAAAAAAGGTAAAACTTTATCAGTGGGGAGAGTAATAATTCCAATTGTAGAGGTTATTTATAAAAGAGATTTACAGATAGAAAAATTTATTTCTAAAGATTATTTTCAGCCTGAATTAACTATATTGAAAGATGGAGAAGAAATAAAATGTAATGTAAATGAGTTGAAATTTGATTCAAAAAGTGATTGTGATTCAGAAGTAATGAAACAAAAAGAGTATAATTTATTAGTTAAAAATATAGACATAAAAGAGGTCAAAAAGAGTCCTAGAAAATTATTTTCACTTGATAAACTTCAAAACAAATTATCAAAAGACTTAAAATTAAGTGCTGACGAATCCTTAAAGATTATACAAAATTTATATGAAAAAGGATATGTTACTTACCCTAGAACAAATACTGAATATCTTGCAGAATCAGAAAAAGGAAAGATAGAAAAACTTATAAATATACATGATTCTGAGAATAGAATATTGGAGATTAAAGATAAAAAGAGTATATTTGATGATACAAAAATTGAAAGTCATAGTGCTATAATACCAACTGAGAAAGTGCCAAAAGATGATTTAGATAGTATTGAAACTAGTGTATACAACATTATAAAAAACAGATTTTATGGATTTAAAAGGGAAATGGGTTAATTTTAGTTTACAATTTGATAGTAAAAAGATTAAAAGATAAAGCATAGAAAGGTAAGATTTTATATGGATAAAATAAAAGAAAAGGTAATGAAAATTTTAAATACATTACTTCAAAAATTAGATGTAACATATAAAAAAATAAGTAGAAATAAAGCCTTTATATATTATGTTATTCCAGTATGCATAATTCTAGGATTTTCATTTTTTTTTAATTCAAAAACTATTTTCTCATCTAAAGAGGATATAAATAGTACACCATTATATGTTGAACAAACTCTAGGAAGTACAAATATAGCTCTAATGAATAGAAGATATAATCCTATAGATAAAAAAGTAGAGTTTATAGTATCAGGAGAACAACAAGATAAATTAAAGGAAAGTAATTTAAAATTTGAACTAAGAGAGAAGAAGAATCCTACCGTTTCAATTCCTCTAGAAAGTAAGAGATTAGATGAAGATAACTATGTTATTATAGCAAAAATTCCTAAAAATTGGGAAGTATTATCTTTATCTGTTCTTGATGAAACAAAAGATTATTTGGATACTATTGATTCAGTAAAAAAAGAAACAGACTATATAGATAATATTAACAATTTAGATAAACAAACTACAAATAAAGATAACAGTAAAGTAAGAATTTATACAGATTCAAGAGAGATAGAAACAGATTATAAAATGAAAGAAAAGAATAAATATGAGTATTTAATTCAATTAACAAATAAGAAAATTGAATTTATAGAAAGTGAAATAGGTAAGCAAAATAAATTAATAGCTGCTGAAAAAGAAAAACAAGACAAGCTGATATATGAAATTAATAAAATAAGAAGTGATGAAATATATAGAACAGATAAAGAAAAAGAAGATGCTAAATATGAAATAAGTTCATTAGAAAGTACAAAAAAAGGTTCTAAAGAAAACGTAGAATTATATAATAATCAGATTAAAGAATATCAAGAAAAGATTAGTAAATTAAGATTAAAAGTGAAAGATTATGCAAGAAAGAATCATTAAATTCATACAAAAAAACATGTGTTTTTGGTGGTCTAAGAGTGGTCTAAAAGTGTGTTTTTGGATGATTTTCTGACCCCAAAGAAAATGACCTGTAAAATAGATAGTATTTTGACCTTAATTAAAGAGTTTTGCTAGGCTTTGCCTAGCTCCCCATGTTTATGAAATAAATGAAATTTATGTAATATGGGGACAAAAACTCCTTATGCTCTTTTTTTTAGGAGAAACGAGTAAAAAAAACTACCAATAATAGATTTTAAGAAATAAAGATGCGTATAAAAGTATAGAGATATAACTATGACAAATACAGGTTTAGAAATCTTTTTAAAATTCTTTGTAAAGAAATATAATATTGCAAAACAAAAGAAGGTGAAAGATATTGGGAGAAATAAAAATTAGAAATTTACCAGATTTTGTTATAGAAAAAATAGATATAATGGCAAAAAAAAATGGAATGAAAAGAGAAACTTTTTTAAGAAAACATTTAGAGAATTTAGTAGAATCAGAAGAGATATTTAAAATTGAGGATAAATATAAATTAATTTTAGAAAAGGCTTTAGTAATAATTGAACAAAACTCAGAAGAGATTCAAAAAAATAGAGAAGTGATGAATTTATTTATGATAGAAAATATGATCTCTTTAGATGAAAATTAGGAGATGAATATGCATAAAATACATGTAAGTTTGGATGATAAAAGTTTTGAATTTATAGAAACTTTAAAGAAAGAAAAAAACTGCAATAGGAGTAAGATTATATCAGATATAATAAGAGAATATATGAATAATATGAATGAAAATGAGATATTTGATATTATAGCTGATAAACTATTTGATAGAATAAAAATATACTTATCTAGTACTAAAAAGACAACAAGTATTATAGATGAAAATGTTCAAATATTAATAGAATTAATAAATGGGATTTATCTTAAAGAAAAATATATTGATGTAGTTTCAACTGATGTAATTTCTTCTAAAGCTTTAGACTCATCAAAAAAAATAGTTAAAGACAGACAGATATTAAATAAATATAAAAAGGAAGGAAAATTATATTAATGTCTACTCCAGGTGTTATACATAAGTCAAGATTTGTTATATCTACTTCAGAAGAATTTAAAAATTATATTGATTATGTTGATAGGGATGAAGCAATAAGAAATAATGCTTATAGTAGATATTCAGCCTATAATGATTACATGGGCAATCCTGAAAAAACAAGTGCTCTTTTTACACAAGATAGAAATTTTCTGAGAGAGAAAGATAAGGAAAAAGTAAAAGATTTATTTTCAATAGCGCAATCAAAAAAAAGCATAATGTGGCAAGATGTATTTAGTTTTAATAATGCATGGTTAGAAAAAGTTGGCTTTTATGATAGGAGAACAAAAGATATTGATGAAGAAAAAATAAAAAATGCTGTAAGGGCTTCTATGAAATATTGGTTTGAAGAAGATGGGCTTGATGGTAGTGCAATATGGAGTGCTGCTATACATTATAATACAGATAATATACATATACATATCGCTACATGTGAACTTAATCCACTAAAACAACGTGGTAAAAGAACATTAAAAACACTTGAAAATATGAAAAGTAAATTTGTAAATAATTTATGTAATGAAAAAGAAAGTTATAAAAAGATAAATGATATAATAAGAGAAAATATTGTAAGTGATATAAATTCAATTAATTATAATAAAAATAAATTAAAGAATTTATATAAGAAAGTAGTAGAAAATTTACCAGCTGATAGGCGACAATGGTATTATAATTATAATACAATGTCAGATGCTAGAGTCTATTTAGATAAGATAACTTCACTTTATATAGATGAAAAAAAATCTAATGATTGGAGTTTATTAATGAAAGAATTGGATAAGCAAGAACATATATTGAAAGAAGTTTATGGAAAAGGTAAAAATGAAAAATATAAACATTATAAAGATAATAAGATACAAGATTTATATACAAGATGTGGAAATCGCATATTGAATGAAATCAAGGAACATATAAGAATGGAGGAATTAAGAGAAAAAGAATTATTAAAAATTAAAGATAAGAAGTTAAGGGAAAAGAGGAATAAAAAGATTAATTTAAAAATATTTGCTTCTAATTTAAAGAAGTTAGAAAAATCTTTAAATGATGAATTTAATAGTTTGAAAAATCAAAGTTACTATGATAGATTGCAAGAAGAAAAAGAGTATAATATGTAAATTATAAACAATATAAGAGGAGTGATTTGAATGGATTTTATAATGTCAAATAATAATAAGGGGATAGTTACTAATGTATCTGGAGATATTTTAACTATAGAAGATATAGAAAGTAATGATGTTACAGAAATAATTACGAAAAAAGGGTTTGTTGAAGAAAGTGAAATAGAAATTGGTTGTTTTGTAGAATATGATAAATATAAAAAAATAATAATTCAAGAAGATATAGAATAAAAAGATGTCCCCAGGGGACATCTTTTTAATTTTAAAAATAAAAAATAGAGATTAATAATTTCAAAAAAATATCTTTAGAGGGCTTTTTTTAGGATGTGATTTTATAGAATTAGATAAAGAATTGGTAATAAAAAATATAAACAAGGGTTTGGATATTTTAGAAAGAATATGCACTTTAGATAAATTAGATGAAATTAATTATGAAAAAAATTTAAATGAGATATTTGAAATTTGTAATACACTAGAAATTATTAGTGTGTTTATTTGTAATGCAAGTGAGATAGTAATGAAAGCAATTAGTGGAATAATATGTGTTTCAAAAGTAATAGAAAATAACAAAGATTATTTTTGCAATAATGCTACATTTAGAAAAAGACAATTAATATTTTTAAAAAATAATGAGGTGAGCAAAATTGAAAAAATATAATAAGAAAGATATAGAAGCATTAAAATCTAAAATAGATGGTCATTTAAAATTAGTTGATAAAAAATTAGAACTACATCTTAACACAGAAGAAGAAGTGGAAAACTATCTTAAATTTATGGCAAAATTTTATGATTATTCAAATGGTAATAGAATTTTAATTGAAAATCAATTTAGGGGTGCAGAGGCAGTAGGTTCATTTGAATTTTGGAAGGAAAAAGGGTTTGCTGTAAAACGAGGAGAAAAGGGTGTAAAGATTCTTGTACCTTATTTTAGTAAATATTTAATGTATGAAAATGGAGATACAAAAAATATAAAGTATGCATCAGAGGAAGAGCTAGAAAAAGTTAAAAGAGGAGAAATAAAAACAAAGAAAAAATTATGTTATTACATGGAAGGAAATGTATTTGATATAAGTCAAACTACAGCTAAAACTAGTGATTTACCGAAGATTTTTCCTAACAGATGGCTAGAGGGAGATATAAGCAACTATAGTCTAATGTATAAAGGTATGGAGAATATCGCTGAAAAAATAGGTGCTAAGATTGTAGAGCCATATGAAGAACTTGGAGTAGCAAAAGGTGTTACATATGGAAATAAAGAAATTGCATTAAATCCTAGAAATTCTCAACTTCAAAATGTAAAAACCTTATTACATGAACTTGCACATGCAAAACTTCATGGAGGCAAAAAACATGAGAACTACACAATAGAAGAAAGAGAATTTCAAGCTGAAATGGTGGCATATACAACATGTAGTTATTTAAAAATAGATACAAGTGAATACTCTTTAGATTATATAAAACACTGGACTAAGGATACTGATATACGACATAAAAAAGACTTGCTAAAAGAGGTGTCTGATACTGTTAAAGAGTATATAGAAATACTTGAATTAACTTTAGAGAGAGAAAGAGAACTAACTAAAGGTAAAGAAAGCAATAATGAAGAACTAGAAAAAGATAACAATAATAGTAAAAATAAAGAATTGACGATAGAAGATACATATGTAAAATTTATTGGCAGTACAGCTAAGGAAATAGAAAGAGGTGATAAATGGCAGTTTAATTTAACAAATGAACTTATTGAAATGATGGAAAAGAAATATAATATAGATGAAATCACACATAAGGTGAAAATTAAATTATATAAAAATGAGAAATGTAGTCAATTACTTTCCTCAGAATTAGAATTTAATATAGGAGATGGAGAAGCAAGAGATTTAACAGAACACATTTTTATGGCTGTAAAAAAAGATGAAAAAGTTATAAAAGAAATGTCTTTAAGAAAAAATATTTTAAAAAAATTTAAATGCAATAATAGTACAAAGCAATTTAATAAAGAGTTTGACAGAGAAATGTAAAAAATATGTCCCCAGGGGACTTTTTTTATTGGAAGGAAATATATGAAAATGAAATTTTCAGATGAAAACTTGAAACAAAAAATGTTGTTACAGGAGTTACAAAACAGTTCTGAATTAAAAAAGCTACATCATATTACTGATGCAGATGAAAATAAAAAATATAATCAAAGGAGAAATTATTTTATGAATAAAAAGAAAATAATTAGTTTTATTATGTCTTTAGGGCTATTGTTTAATGCAAGCAATTTTGCTTTTGCAGAAATCAAGGAAACTTTAAAGGATAATTTTTCTGATTCTGAAGTTTCTAAAAAAGATATATTAGATAATGAAAAAAGTATTCAAGATGATGAATTTGTAGATATACAAGATAAAGAGTTTGAAGCTTTTATAAAATCTGAACTTAACAAACAAGGAATAGTAATAAACGATAGAATAAAAGCTCATGATATGCTACAAATAAGAGAGTTAAAAATTACTGAGAACTTTAATAGTATTCAAGGAATAGAGTATTGTAAAAACTTAGCTAAACTTACATGCTTTTCTTCTTTAGATTTAACTTATATATCAGATCTTAAATTATTAAGAGAAATGTCTGTTATAATAGATCAAACAGCTGATATATCTCAGTTAAATACTTTAAAAAATTTAAAGTACTTAACTATTTTTAGTAATGATGAAAGTAATGCTGAAATTGATTTAAGTAATATTTCAATGGATTTAAAATGTTTGAAAATAAGTAGAGTTAATATAAGTAATTTAGATACAAGAAATATAAATGGATTAGAAGAATTACAATTATATAATACAGGAGCTATTGATATTAATGAAATTAAAGATACTTCTATTACTAAATTAAGTATTGTTTCTAGCAATGATATCTCAAACCATATTGTATTAAAAAATTTAGATAATTTAAATAATCTACCAGGTTTGGAAGAATTAACTTTATCAAACCTAAAGATTAATAATTTAGAATTTTTGTCTAATTTAACTAATTTAACTGTATTAAATCTATCTAACAATAACATAAGTGATATAAGTAATATATCTAATTTAAACAATATTACTGAATTAAAACTTTCTAACAATAATATAAGTTCTATTGAGTCACTTAAAAATTTAATTAATTTAGAAAAACTTGATTTATCTAGTAATAATATAGAAAATGTAAATAGTTTATCAAGTCTAAATAATTTAAGAAATTTAAGCATTAATTATAACAATATCTTTGATATAAGTGAATTAAAAAATATTAAAGGTGAAATAAATGCACATAATCAAGAAGTTATACTTCCTTTTGAGTCAATAAGTGAATTTGATAAAATAGAAATTGAAAATCCAGTTAAATCTAATGATGATATAAATTTTGATTTTAATGGTATTTTTAATAAAGTAGAGAATACACTTACTTGGAAAATAAGTAATGAAACTTTTGTATCAGCAAAATTTAATAATAATAATGGTTTTTCTGGTACTTTAACTGTGCCAATTGAAGTGAATTCGGATATTAAAATTAATATACAAGATAAAGTTCTGGAAGAAGATATAAAACAAAGTTTAAGAGATCAAAACATATATGTTGATACAATAAGAAGAGAAGATTTAGCAAATTTAAGATATTTAAGAATAAGTGATAATGTAAAAAGTTTGGAAGGAATTCAATACTGTAGAAATCTAAATAATTTAGTATTAAATACAAGTATAGATAATATAAGTCAAGTTAATATGCTAAAAAAACTGAATAAACTAACTATAAATACTACTAACACATATGATTTAAGCTTTTTAAAAAATTTAGAAAATCTAGAAACACTCGAGTATAATGATATATCTGAAATTAATAAAGATATATTTGATTTAGATTCTTTTAATGATTTAAGTAATCTAAAAAGCATTAAAATATCAAACAGAAATATATCAAATAATAATGATTTAAATAAACTTGTAAATTTAACAAGTTTAGAACTTAATAACACAAATATAACAAATCTAAAATGTATAAAAGATTTAAAAAATTTGGAAAAGCTTTATATATCTTCAAATGAGTATGCAGAAAATGAAATAAATTTAAATGAAATAAAAGAAATAAGTAGCTTAAAAAATCTTGAAGATTTAAAAATTGAAAATGTAAAACTTGAAGATTTAACTGGAATAGATAATTTAACAAATCTTAAAAACTTGAATTTAGATAATAATAACATAAAGAACATAGAACTTTTAAAAAATCTAACTTGTAATATGTCATTAAATAATAATGCTATTAGTGATATTTCAATGTTAGATTTTAATAAATTAAAAAATAATACTATAAATATTAGTAATCAAAAAATTATTTTGGAAACAATACAAATTAATTCTGATATTGTAAAATTAGAAAATCCAATACGTTCTAACGGTGTTTTAACATTTAAAAATAAAGATGGCGTAACATATAATGCATTAGAGGATATATTTGTATGGGAGTTTAAAAACTTCAGTAAAACAAAAGTTGATTTTAGTAGTAATTTAGATTCTAAAAAATTTTTTAATGGTTCTTTTATTATTAGACTTGTAGAAGGGTCAGATGAAGATGTTGTAGATATCAAAGATACAAATTTAAAGACAATTATTGAAAAAGAATTGGTATCAAATTCTGTAATAAATAAAGGTGATGCTATTACAAAATCTGATTTAAATAAAATAAAAAGTCTTAAAATAACAGGTGATGTAAAAAATTTAGATATACTAAAATATTGCGATAATATTATGTATTTGAACTGTTATTCTGAAGTGACAAGTATAGAGTCATTAAAATATTTAAAAAATTTAAAAGAACTAAGTATAAATGTTAGTGAATTAGAAAATTGTAGCTTAGATGCTATCAAAGACCTAATAGATTTAGAAAAAATAGAAATCATTGGAAATGGAAATGATTTTTTAGATTTGAGTAATTTAATAAAACTAAAGAAATTAAAAAATCTAAAAATATATGGAAAGAAATTTATTAATGGAAATGTATTAAAAGAACTTAACCTTAAAGAATTAAATTTAACAAACAATGGTTTAAATGATATAAGTTTTCTAGCTGACTTAAATTTAGAAATTTTAAGTATAATGTCATTTAATAGTGAAGATAATCAGAGTACTTTAAATAATCTTAATCCTTTAAAAAATATGTTGAGTTTAAAAAAGCTATGTATTACAGGAACAAATATTAATAATATTGATGCTCTTGAAAATTTAAAAAATTTAGAAGTTCTTAACCTTTCTCAAAATAATATTAATAATATCAATTGTTTAAAAAATTTAATTAATTTGAATGAGTTAAATTTGAATAGCAATAGTATAAGCTCTATATTTCAGATAAAAAATTTAATTAAACTTAAAAAATTAGATTTATCATTTAATATTATTGATGACATATCGGATTTGAAAAATTTGCGAAATTTAGTACAAATACAATTAAATTCAAATAGAATTAAAGAACTGAAAAATCTTGAAGAGTTAACTAATTTAGAAACACTTAATCTTTCATATAATAAGATAAAAAGTATAGAGGAAATTAAGAATCTTAGAAATTTGAAGAATTTAAGAATTAATAATAATAATGTAACTAGCATAGAACCCCTTAATGCCCTGTCAGGTTGCACAATTGACTCTGATTATAACAAGATTTATGATATTAGTAATATTGATTTAAGTAAAAATACTATATCTCTAAATAATCAAAAAATAGATGTTATAGGTGATAGAATTAATGAAGATGATAGATATGTAACTGTAAAAAATATATGTAAATCTAAGTCTAAATTGAACATAAATGTAATAGATGGACAATATAATGAAATTGAAAATGAAATAAAATGGGAAAAGAATAATCTTTCTGTGTTCAAATACGAATTTAATTCTACAAGTTTTAATGGTGAAGTCTATATTCTATTAAATTCTATAGCTACACCAATTATTGAAGCTAATGATATTATGATTGAAAAAGGTTCTTCATTTAATCCATTTAACATCGACATATTTGCAGTTGATAGAGAAGGAAATGATATAACAGATAGGATTAAAGTAATAAAAAATACTGTTGATATAAATAAAACTGGTATGTATGAAGTTACTTATAAAGTAACAGATGATGACAATTTGTCAGCAGAAAAAACTATACAAGTTGAAGTCATAAATAATAATCTTATTGCTCCAGTAATATTTGCAAAAGATGTAATTATACTAAAAAAAGACTCTGTATTTAGCATCCTAAACGGAGTAACTGCTATAGATAAAAATGGAAAAGATATAACGGATAAGATTAAAGTAATAAAAAACACTGTTGATATAAATAAAACTGGTATGTATGAAGTTACTTATAAAGTAACAGATGATGATAATTTGTCAACAGAAAAAACTATACAGGTTGAAGTTATAAATAGTACTTATAATGATTCCAACAATAATAGTTCTACACAAATTACTACAAATGAAATAAGTGGAAAAGACAGATATGAGACATCTATAAAAATTAGCGAAAAGTATTTTGATAAAGCTGAAAATGTAGTATTAATAAATTCAGAAAAAATGGCAGATGCTTTATGCTCAACACCATTTGCAAGCATTAAAAATGCACCTATTTTACTGTCTTCACAAAATAATTTAGACAGTAGTGTAAAAAAAGAAATAAATAGATTACAAACTAAAAACATCTATATAATTGGAGGTTTAAAAGTAATCGGAATAAAAGTAGAAAAAGAAATCGAAAAAATGGGAATAAATGTTATTAGGATAGGAGGAACTGATAGAATTGAGACAAGTTTGTTAGTAGCAAAAGAAATACAAAAAAATAAAAAAATAAAGAATGTGGCTTTAGTAAATGCATATACAGGTCTCGCAGATGCTGTAAGCATAGCTTCTGCATCTGCTACAAATAATATGTCAATACTTTTCACAGATAAAGATTTTTTGGACAAAAATATAAGTAATTTTATTAATTCTAATAAATTAAACTCATATATTTTAGGTGATATAAACTCAATTTCAAAAAATATTGAAAATGAAATTGCTTCAGACTATAGGTTTTCAGGTAAAAATAGAATTGAAACAAATGTAAAAATAATAAGCTATTTTTATAAAAATAAACATTTAAATAATATATTTATTGCTAAAAGTGGAATTACAAATGAATCTCATTTAATTGATGCGTTATTAATTAGTATCGCTGGTGTTAAAGAAGAATCACCTGTTTTATTAGTAGGGACTGTATTAGATTTAGATAAATATCAGAAAGATTTTATTATTAATAAAGAGTTTAAATGCATTACTAGGATTGGAGAAGGTGAAAATGAAAATGTTTTTAATGAAATTATAAATTTAAAGTCTAACGAAAGATAAGTATTAAGAGATAGTATGTATATAGTATTGTAAACAATAAAAAAGATGTCCCCTGGGGACATCTTTTTTATTGTTTATGTTTTTTTATCCAATTAAGAATATATGTTTCATCAGCAATGTTAGAAGCAACTTCTAATCCTAATGTAATAAGTTCACTTTGAGAATATTCTATTGAAATCTCATTTAATTTACATAATAAAACCATTGTAGAAATACCAATTCTTTTATTGCCATCAATAAAACAATGGTTACTTATTAAACTATGTGTTGTAACCGATATTTTTTCTTCAATTGTTTTATATAGGTCAACTCCAGAAAAAGTTGCATTTGCCCTATTGAGAGCACTATCTAATAATTTTATATCTTTGACACCCTGAGAGCCACCACTTTCAGTTATTATTTTTTGATGATATTTTAAAATCTCATCTAATTTTAATGATATATACATTATTCAGCCAACTTTCTTAGAGCTTCAATATTATCATTTATTGTATCATCCATCATTTTATCAAGATTTTTTTTGGCGTTAAAATTTAAAAGTTCTTTTATTACTTCTTCCTTTTCATTTTCATTCAAATTATAGAATTCATTTATGATATTTTTTGCTGTAGCCACAACTATCACTCCTTTTTATGCCTTTATTTTTATTATATCATAATTATATCATTTAAAAATTGTATTAAAACTATCTATGTTTATTATTAGCAGTTAAATATATTTAACTCTACTTTCTCTATATTAATAAAGTCTATATTTTTATTTAATGTTTTTATATTTATATTTGAATTAAGATTTATCTCTAAATTTGTATCAATTAGATTTTCTTTTTTCATTTTTATAATACATTTATTTAATTCTTGCTTTGATGAAGCTATTCCAATGATATTAGACTCATTAGAAGAGTCTCCAAAAGTTTCAGATACAATATATACTTCCATTATTAATACCTCCTAAAATATTTAATTTGTTAAATTTAAATTTCACATATTTATATATTTTTGTAAAAATCTATTTTATTAATTTTTTTCAATTCATTATATTTATTCATGCAAGTGCTTTGAGTCCTTTCAAGTGCCATACTTAAATTCTTCCAGTTCATAGAAGGACGCATTTTACATAAATAGCTTAATTCTTTTATACTCCAATTCTTTCCATGTCTACGATGAAATTCTTTATTATATAACATTCTGTGATTGCTTTTATAATATTCAATTCCATCAATGAAATAAGTCTCAATTTTTTTATTATGATATATCATTTTATCCTCCAGAATAATTATTTTATTTATCCAACTGAAATATGTACTATATTTCAGTTGAATATTATATAATAATAGATTACTTTTTATTTTTTAGGTCTCTCATATACATTCTAATTAATGCATCATCACCAAGTATCAAAGAATGATAAAATAAATTTAAAATGAAATGAACATTTTCCCTATTTACTATAAAAGCTAAATTTAAATAATAATTTGATTCATATTTATATTGATTTTTAAAATAAAGCTTATTTTTGATAGTTTCATAGACTTCTAATTCATCAGTTTGTAAATTATAAATATAAGCATATTCACAAAAAACACCTTTTAGTAAGAAACTTGAATAATTTTTAAATTTTTCTTTTTTTAAACTAAAAATACTTAATGTATCATTAACATGTGCATCTACTGAATTATCCCATGTTTTTGATTTGAACATATCAATAAAATCTTTTTTTGAATAGTCACAATATATTTCTAAAACATCAAGCCCCTTATAGATAAATTCACTTGATTCATGATTATAAATTCCAAATACGTTATTTGTATTATCTCTTCTTTTTGTAGTTCTATAACCTATTAATCCTCTTGTACTCATATTATTTTCCCCCTTTAAATTTTAAAACTAATAATTTGTGATATACAAACGTGAGTTGTTTTTTTGTTGAGCATTAAATAGACTATATTTTTTGTTTGTCAAAAAGTTTACTAGACTAAAAAAATATTAAGATGCTGTTTATATTAATATTTTTTTAGTCGGTTTTGACAATAAAAAAAATATAGTCTATGCTGTTGCGAAAAAAAAACAGAGTGAAGTATTTTACTTATAATAAAAAATATCTTTACATAGATTTTCAACATTACATTATTTCTATAAAAAGGGGGTGTCATTCTAAAATAAAGAAAGAGCTGTTTCAAAATAGATATAAGCCTATTTTTCATTGTTGAAATGATAAAAATATGTTTGATTTCATACAAAAAAAGCGTCCCATGAATTAAAAAATTCATTTTGAGACACCCTTTTTCTTATTTTTTTTGAGTTTTGAGAATAACAAGTAAAGAATCAATTAAGCTTTCTATTGAATTATCATGTATATCTTCTAAAAATTTTTTTGTTGCAAATTTTATATATTCTTCTTTAGTTATTAATATTCTATAATGTGTCAATCCATTTATTTTTTCTGCATTTAGGAAATGCTTTTCAACAAGCTTTTTTAAAAAAGTGAGTGTAGTTGTTGTTTTCCAACTATATTTTTCTCTCATATTTTCAGTTACCATTTTAGATGTAACTATATCATTTATTTCCCAAATAAACTTCATTACTTTAAATTCCGATTTTGGTATTTTTTGTATATGCATATAATTATAATCCTTTCCTCTATACCTATATTTCCAAGCTAGTAATTATATATATAATTTTGATGTTTATTTATATATTGTTTACATATAACTATGTTTTTCGTAAATATAAATACAGTCTATGTATTCAACTTCTATTGTTTTTTTTATAAATTTTTTACCATTTTTTGCTTCAATTTTTATCATATGGACTCCTTTTATACCACTTATAGATATTAAAATGATAAAATATATACTATATATATTTTATCATAAAATAAAAAAAGATGTCTAAATTAATCTAATGACATCTTTTTTTATTAAATTTCTACTTTGATACTTCTCCATATTCAATTATTTCTTTTATTAATTTAAGCATAATTTTTTGTTCTTTCACTGTTAAAGCATCAATTAATTCATAACACTCAGAAGATACTGTCTCAACTTCTTTTTCATTTAATATAATATTTTCAAATAGAACTTCTAATGGTAACTCTAGTGCATTAGCTATCTTTAAAAGACTATGAAAAGAAGCTCTTTTTTCTCCTCTTTCAATTTGACCTATATATGTGTAAGCTACCCCGATTTTTTTACCTAGTGTTTCTTGACTATACCCTAAGCTTTTTCTAAAATTTCTTATTCTTTTACCAATTATACTGTATATTTTATCTAAATCCATTTGCACCCTTCCTATATCACATTATTTATAAAGAATGTTTTCTTTTAATAATATGCTATGTATACTATGAGTGTTCCCTAATGAATAGTAATTATACAGATTACATGCTATAGGTTCTGAAAAAATGTCCCCTGGAGACATTTTAAATTATTATATTAGACTCCATAAACCTCTATCAATTCTATGAAATATTTTATTTTTTTGAAGAGTCTGTCTAATTTTTTCTTTCCAATTTTTGTTTGAATTACATTTTTTATGTCCCTCTATTTTAGCGTATATTTCATTTAAATAAGCTTTTTTATCTAAACTTTCCAGTACATTAGCAACTAAATCTTTCCATGTGATTTTGAGACTATTTCTTATGTCAAAGTAATCAGATTTTACTATGCTAAATGGAATTATAAGAGGGTTATCTTTTCTTAATACTAAAATATATTCATGTGAGATTCTTATAAAATTATTATTTGAATATATCTTATTATCACTCATGCAATTATTTTGTTGTTTTATAATAATTTGTTCTGTAGTACCAATTCTATTTATATCTAATAACATAGAGTAAAGTTTTTTGTTTTTTTTGACATCAGCCATTAAAATAGCTATCCTACCACCTTTTTCAAGTGTATTAAACTGTTTTGTTAAACAAAAATTTAGTTTTTTTATAAACTCATAATAATCTTCTATATGAGATAAATCATTTTTTAGTATTTCATTTCCATATACATTTCCTGAATATTTTATTATAACAATAGGTAACAATCATCTTCAGCATTACCTGTTAAGAGTTGTTTTCCCCTGTTTCACACCGGACATGCGACTTTCATCGCATCCAGCGTTCCATCAATTTTATTTAATCAACAATTAGTTTTTTCCTAAATTTTATTGCGTTTTTGATTGCTTTATCTGAAAATCCATCTTGGCTTATATTTTCATGTATTAGCTTATTACATTTACTATGTGTAGATAATAGGTTTTGAACTTTGTTTATCTGTGATAAAGGAAGGTTTTTGCTTATATGGTGACAGTGAAAATTATCTCCATTTATTATAGGTTCTCCGCAAATTTTACATATTCCCTTATCTCTATTGAAAGCATACATTCTATTCATGAAATACTCATAATTATAGATTTCTTTGGACTTACCATACTTATTAAATTTAAGAATATCAGGAGCTTGTAAGATTTCTTCCATTCTTGCCAAAGGCAGTTGCTTACATGTTCTTTTGAAATGCAACTCCCTTCCTTTACTAGAAAATGGTGTTTCATCCTGATTCTTATTATAAATTTTCTGATATTTACAAAATGCTGGTGATGTTATACCTATGAATTGTTCATTGGGTAGTTTTATTGCTGGTATCCATGTTGAATAATTGGAATGCAATGCTATTAAATTATTTACTTCATGTGCAGGCTTAAGGATAACTCCTTTTCGCCTTAGTGAATTCATTGCAACTGTTGTTAATCTTCTATGGTATTTTGCTAAACTGAAATATACCATATTGGCTGCACTGTAATAATTTATAATACCTCTTATCTTACTGTTTATTTTGCTAATACGTACAATTAAATCTTCTTTATGCATTGATAGTCTTAATATTTTAATGTCTTGAATAATCTCTAGCATTTTATTATCAATTCTTTCTTGCTTTGGTTTTACAACTGGCTTATATCCTTTTCGCATTTTAGGCTCTTTAATTACTTTGTAGGTAAATCCAACAAAATGTATTGGTTTCTCTTTAATATTAGTTATTAGTGTTTTTTCATCTGATAGTTTTAGCTTTAAATTAGTCTCTAAGAATTTTGAAATTCTATATTTCCATTTTTCAGCATGTTCTTTACTATCAGTTAAGAGTATCCAATCATCTGCATATCTTATTAAATATGTAGGCTTAAGTTTTGAATATCTACGTAAAGATTGATATTGATTACGTTTACTAGAGTAGTTATTTTTAGTAGTTTTGTTTTCCCATTCCTTAGTAATCCATTTATCC
This sequence comes from Clostridioides sp. ES-S-0108-01, assembly GCF_020662285.1. Classification (NCBI taxonomy): domain Bacteria; kingdom Bacillati; phylum Bacillota; class Clostridia; order Peptostreptococcales; family Peptostreptococcaceae; genus Clostridioides; species Clostridioides sp. ES-S-0108-01. The sequence goes on from NZ_JADGMN010000021.1 coordinate 55,931, forward strand.
ATTTGATGTAAGTAGACATTTGCAAGAATAGGACTTATGATGCCACCTTGTGGTGCTCCTAGTTTATTTTTCTTACATTCATCCATTATTCCAGCTTTGAGCATTTCTTTGATAATCATTAGTACCCTTCTATCTCTTATACCCATGTGGTATAATTTTTTAAGTAATATTGTATGGTTAATATTATCAAAGAATTTACTTATATCTCCTTCAACTATCCAGTAGTAACCAACTCTATTAACTTGGTCTTTAATTCTTTCTAGAGCCATATGAGCATCTCGCCAAGGACGAAATCCATAAGAATGTTGGAAAAATTGAGCCTCGAGAATTGGTTCAATGATTAATCTTACACATTCCTGGATGACTCTATCTTTAATAGTTGGAATACCAAGTGGTCGTTTTTCTTGTTTTCCTGGTTTAGGAATCCATTTTCTTCTTACCATATCAGGTTTATAGTTTGTAAAACTATCTTGAATATCAGTTATAACTTTATAGTAATCTTTTTGCAAGTAATCTTTATCAATAACCTTTCGGTCAACTCCTGGAGTTTTAGAACCTTTATTTGCTTTAATATTATGGATAGCAGTCATTATGACCACTTCACTAGACATTATTTCTACTAGACCCTTAAACTTAGGTATTTCTTTAGCTTCAATGCATTTAGATGTTATTTTATACATTATATCTTGAATTTTCTTTAATTCTGTTTCATTTTCAGGTGCTTTGAATTTTTGAGCCATAAACATTCCTCCTTTCGGATTTTTGTTTAGGTTTTAGTCAGGTACGCACAACGGCTTCCTCAAAACTTACTAATTGATAAATAATAAAATTGACTATGCCCCTTCGCCATGTAATAGGCTTTCCCCATCTCAGACTACTACGGGCTGCTGCCACCCAATTTCAATAGTCATTTCCTACTATTTAGATACATCACATTCTATTATGTTTAACATTATCTATCAGGCTTCTTTTGTTCCCTACAATCTAGCTTTGCATATTACCTTAGTGTCCGTGTCTACTCCGTCAGCCATTCATTTATCCTCTGTAGGTGGATTAAGAACTTATATCCTTTTTGGATATAAACAGTAACAAGGAGAACATAAGCCTTTACTGTGACTGAAATCCCTTTTGGGACTATAAATCTTCAGTTCGATTTACCCTACTTTACGAAGCGTGCCTCCCACGATTTTTCCTAGCTATCGAGCAGATAGCTCCAATACACATAGTAATTTTATAGCACCCCACATTACTAACTACCATCTCAGGTCGATTTTTATGTGACTTCACCGAGCTTCATACCAACTATTAATAGAAATGGTCAGCATGTCGGAGGATTAGGTTCTAGTGTACCTACATTTACACCATTCAGGTTTTTCACCTGCAATCTCAATTATAGAGTTCATGAACTTCTATTCTAAGAATTTCATGTCTGCTTTTAGTTCTTGTTTCCAAGAGTGTTGTGCAGAAACAAAACGCACATATCCCAATATGGGGGATGCCAGAAAATAAATTCATTTCTTTCTTTAATGTCATTGTCAATTAAATCAAATCCACTATTTAAATCATAGCAATTTGATGATATATTTAAATACTTTGCTACATCTTTTGTTGTAAAAGAACCAGACATATAATCACTAACTTCATCAAACTTATATACTTTATGTAAGTCTAAAATAATTTTTCCACTTGTATTACCTCTATAATTGCTTTTTCCAAAATAACCTCTATCTTTATAATTTACAATACTATTCATTTTTTAACTCCTTTATAGATAGGAAGCTAATAATTAAATTAGCTTCCTAAAATATTTAATTTATATTAAGCTTCTTTTTTAGCATTTTTTTGTAGGTAATATATTAGCCATTTTTTAGCATCTTCTAACGTTTCTGTTGTTTTAGTACTGTATAGTTCAACACCACTTTTAAAATATATTCTCCAAGTTCCCCAATTTTTTAATATAAAGAAATTATCATATTCATGCATTGTCATTGCAAATGTTGTATTACCATCAAATATATTATCAATTGCAGAAGTATTAATATTTTTTTTAATTCTTTTAAATTTAGGAATCATTATGTTTTTTGTACCTTCTTCAAATTCTTTTTTTTCTTTCAATTCTTTTTCTTTTTGTATTTTATATTTTGTGTTTTTACATTTCTCATAAAAGTTATCTTTCAAATCAATAGTATTCATCATAAGTTTATGTTGCTTGTCGTTAATTTTTTTGTCTTTTGTTGAATTTCTGCCACCTCTACCAGTTATTAACCATGATGGATTATTACCTTTATGATTTAGATATTTAATATAAGCTTCTGTATAATTTTTTTTGAATCTTTGTAAGGCTGATTTTAAGTAATGTTCAATTTCTAAATTAGTATTATTTTGTAGTGTATTCATAACAAGTTTATTAAAATATATCAATTCATTTTGTAAACATTTTGTGTGGTCTGTTTCTGTATTTCTAAAAAAAGCATTTTCGTTCTCTCGTTTACTTATTTGAGCAGGTACTATGTAACTTTCTATATCATCTATATCAATTTCAGCTAATTTATTTTTTATGTTTATCTGTTTTTGTTCTTTATATTCATTGCTTTTATCTTTAATTTCTTCCATTGTTGTATCAGTTAAAGAGTTTGCAAAAGATATTGTTTTATCATTTTGTTTAGCAAACCAGCATTTATTATATCTAGACCATTTAAAATTATTAGATTTTAATAAATTTCTAATTTCCTCTGATGGTTTATCATTAAAATGTAATTCTATACCATTTTTTTCTTCATTTAAAACTACTGTTACATCAATATCAAAAGTATTATTGTTATTCATAATTTCATAACCTCCTTAAAATAGCAACTTGTGAGTTGTTTTTGTTGAGCTGAAGATTTCATATTTGCATTAGTTTGTCAAAAAGCTTTGCTAAGTTTAACTTTTTTTTGCCAATGTCTTTAGGCTAAAAAAAGTTAAACTGGTTTTGATAAACTAAAAAAATATGATAAGCTGAGGTGGCAAAAACAAGAGTAGAATACATTACTTAAAAATAAATTCTTTACTTTAACTTAGATATGAATAATAAAAAAACAAAGATTACTATTATGTAATTAAATAGAATCTTTGTTTTTACATTAAATTATATTTTTATTTTTAATAGAATTACTTTATCTTATAGAGTTTTCTATCGCTAATATTCTCTAATACTTCAAGAGCAGTTAGATAAAAGATATTTTTATTATGTAATTTAGTTATATATATACAAAATATAGCTAATGTCGCTAAAATAAATAAAATATTATATAATAAATTAAAATTACTATACTTTATAGAAATAAAACTTATAGAACATATATAACTTATATAAAATGATGTTAAAATATATTTAATTATTTTAAAGTTGTATTCTAATTGTGCTAGATGTGTTTTAAGTCTAACTTTTTCAATACTTATGTTTTTTTTATAACGCATATCATCAAGACTGTTATAAAACTTATAATTTAAATCATAATACATTTGAATTTTTTTTATTAGTCTTATTATAAAATAATTTATAAAACAATTCTTTTTCTATCAAATCATCATCTCCTTTAAATACAATAAAACAGACTTATTGAGTCTGTTTTATCATATTAAATTTAGTTACATTTTAAGAACTTGATATATAAAATCTCCTTCATTATCTAAAAATTTATATGGTTCATATTCTCCAAATGACTTTGTATCTCCCAAAACAACTATTTGTACATTTTTTTCTAATGTAGCAAGAGATAAATATTCTGTTAATGCACCCAGCTTTTCACCTTGTTCAGTTCTTAAAGCCAAACAACCTACATCATCAAATTTCTTTGCTATTATGTAGCACATCTTCTATCACTCCTTTAAATTCCTCTAAATTTTCAAATTTACCTTCATCAAATAATTTTCTAATTTCTTTTCCAATTGAATTATTCTTTGTATGTTTATAGACATATATATGTAGTAAATCATTTATTTGTCTATCTATTTTAGTATTTACCTGTAATTCAATTGGATAATGAAAATTTGATTTTTGATAATACAGATGAACTCCTCTGTATCCATCATCATTAGCTTTTCCAGTTCTCATATCTGCTAACCTAAAAGAAGATAAATCTTGTTCAGATAATTCATAATAACTATCTACTATTATTCTTATGCCTAATAAATCATTAAAACATTTATTCAACTCAACACTTGGATAATATTTATCATATTTAATTAAACATGAATGATAAGATTTTATTCTATAAGAAACAGGAAATTTAAAATCTATTTTTCTGCTATTTAAGTATCTACTTATATTTCTTATTTCTTTAAATATATCATCTTTATTAAACTTTCTTAAAGTATTTTTTAAACTTTTTCCTAATTTCGATTCATAACTAAGTTCATCCAATATATTTTCTGTAATACCATAAAAATTAAAACTCATAATTTCACCTCGTTTATAATCTTATTATACCATACTAGGCAAAAAAAATAAACCCTTTTATTGCCTAGTGTGATATGATATATATCAATATATACTAGTAAATAACTATATTGTAGAGAATGAATAAAAATAAATATAAATATTAACTGGGTATAAAAAGGGTTGACAAAAAATGCCTATAATGATATAATATAAGTATAAACAGAAAGGAGTGATTAAATTAGATGTTGAATCTGTAAATAGTGAGTTATATAAATTAAAAAATAGGAGGAATTTTGTGATTGGAAACTTGATTATTATAACTAAAAAAAGTGCCCAATTTGGACACTATCTTGATTAAATAAACTTTGCAGGGTTTTATTTAATTATTCTAATATAAGTATAAGATAAAAAACAAGAAAAATCAATATAAAAAGAAATATAGTGTAAGTAATTAGATGGTATTTATAGTAGTTTAAATATACTCTTATACGATATAATACTTAGAATACTAAATATATAGTTGTAATAATTATAGTATTTATAGTAAACTAAGTATAGAATAAAGTAGAATTATAGGAGTGTATATAGAACTATGGAAGTAGTAAAAGTAAAAACAGAAAATGGGAAGGAAAGATACTTTGTATCAGATGATGATGGATTACCAATAGAGCCTATA
>NZ_JADGMN010000022.1:0-58126 GCF_020662285.1 Clostridioides sp. ES-S-0108-01
TGCAAAAATGGAAAAAATATCAAAATAAGGCTATGATTTTTAAAGCCATAGCCTTACCAATAAATGTTTAATTATCACTTAAAAATAAATTTTTATTTAAAGAATACACATAAATATTTCCAGACTCGAAATATATTTTAATGAATTTTTTAGCAACAATTTATTTTAAATAGTAGATAAAACTAAAAAGGGTTCTCTAGAAAACAAAATCTATCTAATTATACTTACTTACCAATACCATCACTTGATGTAAGCAAGATTCTACCACATTTTCTCCGTACTCTATTATAAAATCATCTAATTGTGTATCTATAAAATCACAATAATCATGTGAACTACCGATATAAGCAGTCAACATATGTGTACATCTATCCATTTTATCTCTAAACATATATTATTATCCACCTAAAAAACTTTCATAAAAACAAAAAGAATATATCTTTTTGGCAACTGGCTGACATAACTCATAAGATATTCTATAAGTCTTAGTCCCTATAGCTTTGCGTCACTAAATTTCTCTAGTTTTGCCGATTTATTTTTACTCTACAATTACAATAATACAATAGAATTAATTATTATTCAATACACTTGTTTGAAAATTGAATAAATTTATATATATGAATGTTATTTTACCTCTAAAAAATATACTAAATGTGTAGAATATATTGTAAAAGTTACCTGTAGTTTTTTGATAAAAAATTCCTATTATCAATTTAATTTGTATTATATTTGAAATTTGTATATTACTTAGTAATACTTTAAAATACAGTTTTAATATTTAAGGAGACTAATTATAATTTTGTCTCCTTAAATTCTGTCTTAATTTGTTATAGTTTAATTCTATAACTAGAACCATCTATTTTTATATCAAATTCTTCAAGCATTTTATTGACATTGCTTGCAAATTCTCATTTTATATACCACTAATCTGCATTATATAAATAATACTTGCTTAATTATAACATTAATAAAGTAAATATTGTGGTTGTAAATAAAGAACTATTCAATTACAATAAAACAAGTAAGAATATTATGAGGATGACTATTAAAATTAAAGGAATAAATTGTAGGTGTCAGCAAATCCTATATAATGAATGGATGGTGATATATTGATGAGTAAGATATTAAAATATAAAAATGAAATATTTTTATTTATATTAGTTGTAATAACTTACTTAATAATAACTAAGATATTTTTTTCTAAGACTACTATATTTTATGATTTGAACAATACCTATGATGTGCTGTTAGATACAGATACAGGTGTTTTATTCAATTTAAATGTATTTGCTATAAATCAAGATAATAGTAAGCACATATTATTTTCAGCAATTATATCGCTTTTTGCATATCCAATATACTTATTGTGTACTTCAATAGCAAATCCAGGAACAACCGATTTTAATAGTGCTTATGGGTTTGGGTTAATTTGTTTACAAATAATAACCAGTGCTATATCAATAACTTTAGTTTTTAATCATATTAAAAAGATAAAAATGCAGAGGTTAACTTTAATTTTACTTACTATGATAATGATATTTTCTTTTCCACAATTATTTATGACTTTAAATATAGAGAGATTTATATATAGTCAATTTTCATTAATATTTTTCATAGTTATTGCAAATAAGGTGAAAGGGAAGAATTCTTATTTGCTAGAATTGGCAGCTATTCCTCTATTTGGAATAACTATTAGTAATATATATTTGTATTTTTTTAATATGATATTTGAATTTAAATTGAAAATAGGAAAAATGTTAAAACATTTAATTACATTTATCTTAATGGCATATATTTGTGTAGTTTCAACGAAATCTTATGAGAGTTTTATGAATCTTGGAAATGTAATACAGTATGATACTAAATTTATAAGCGGAGAACCAATTTTGGAGAAAATTGCAATGATTATAGAAAGACTGTTGTATTCAGTTTTTTATTTTCCTGGAGCAGAGATTAAAAAGGGGTTATTTTTGCAAAATGGAGAAGTTGCGACAATACCAGTAATTCTTACATTATTAGCTTTTTGTTTTTGTGTTTTATCAGTTATTGAGAATTCAGAAAAAAGAGTTCCTAAGCTATGTATGGGAATAATTATATTTAATCTAGTTTTACATGGTATAGTAGGATATAATCTAGTCAATTCAAGTATTATGACTATAAATTTTAGTTTTGCAGTTATAGTTTTATTGGCTTACTTTACCAAAGCACTTAGAAAAAATGAAAAAAATATGTATAATATATTTCTATCATTGTTACTGATTACTATAATAATCAGTAATGTAAATGGATTTATAGAAATTTTAAATATAGGGATAAAATCATATCCTGTTTAAAAAATAATATTGAAAGGGTAGTAAGTTTATGAAACAGACCAATACAAATATAAGGCTTCTTACTAAAATTTCAGATTATATAAAACTAATGAGAATAAAGCAATATATAAAGAATTTCTTTGTATTTTCAGCTATAATTTTTTCAAATAATATACTAAATATAAATTTATTGTTAAATACGTTTATTGCATTTGTGTGTTTTTGTCTAATGTCATCATCAGTATATGCGTTGAATGATGTTATAGATATGGACAAAGATAAAAAACATCCTAAAAAATGTAATAGACCAGTGGCAAGTGGAAGAATAAGCAAAAAAAGTGCTAATATACTATTTGTAGTATTAGCTTTAATTTCAATCTGTTTATCAACAGTTGTTAATTTTAATCTTTCTATAATTCTTAGTCTTTACTTGATAAACAATATATTATATTCTCTTAAACTAAAGAATATAATACTATTAGATGTGTTTTCTATATCTCTTGGATTTATACTTAGGGTTTATGCAGGATGTGTAGCCATAAGTGTTAGTTTATCAAATTGGATAATTTTATGTACATTTTTCTTATCTCTGTACTTAGCTCTTGGAAAGCGTAAAAAAGAAATAGAAACTTTAAGAGGTGATGCAGTTGAACATAGAAAAATACTAGAAGATTATGACGTAGAAAATTTAAATCAAATGATGATAGTTATATTAAGTTCTACAATTGTATGTTATGCATTGTATTCTACAAGTAATCCAGAAAAGCCACATATGATATTTACAACAATATTTGTAGTTTATGGTGTGCTTAGATACAATTATATAATTAACACTACAAATGAAAGTAATCCTACCGATATTGTCTTAACAGATAATGCTTTAAAGATAAATGTAATCTTATGGATAATTACATGTTTAGTAATATTGATTTTTTAGTGATAGGATGGGCAAATACTTATGAAAAAAAGTGTATTATTACTTGATGTGGATTACACTGTTATAAATACTGATAGCATGATAGATTTTTTTATTTACTCTTTAAAAAATAAAACTTTTAAAACTGTTATAAAGTTGCCATACATTATTTTTATTCTATTTATGTATTTGATTAGAATAATAACTTTGAAAAGGGCAAAAGAGGCAGTCTTTCATCCAATAGTAGATTTTAGTGAAGAAGATTTAAAAAAGTTTTTTGATGACTGTATAATGAAAAAAATTAACGAATCTATGAAAAAGATTATTTACAAGAATAAAGAAGAGCATAATGTTATAATTATGATAACTGCATCTCCATATGCATATATGAAATATTTTAAGTATTATGGTTTTGCAGATGAGGTCATAGGTACTGAGTTATTTTATGAAAATTCAAGATATAAAAATCAATTCATTGGAGAAAATTGTAAGGGAATTGAAAAAGTAGAAAGAATAAAGGCTGTATTAGGTAAGCTTGGGATAGAGATTGATTATGAAAATTCATATGCATATTCAGACTCTAAGAGTGATTTACCAATGCTTTCATTGACTAAAAATGCGTTTTTAGTTAGTAAAAAGAATGGTGAGGTTATAGAGCAAATAAATTTATAACTTAATGTCACTTAGAATAGGAGGGAATAGTTTGGGATATTTACACATATTAATTTTATCTATGGTTCCTGTAACGGAATTGAGGGGAGCCATTCCTATAGGTATTGCAATGGGCTTAAATCCTATATGGGTTTATGTATTTAGTGTAATTGGTTCTACATTAGTATCGATTCCCTTGATATTGACATTTAGACATATATTGCAATTTTTAAGGGGGAAAAAACTATTTAAGGGGATTGCTGATATAATTGATAGAAAGATAAACTCGAGAATGAAGAAATTAAAAAGTGTTTCAATAATTGGTATAATACTATTTGTAGGTATACCACTTCCAACTACAGGAACATGGACTGCATCTGCTATAGCTTCCATACTTAAAATGAGAATAAAAGATGCTTTTATGGGAGTATTTCTTGGCAATTTGCTATCAGGAGTTATAGTTTCAGCTCTTTCTCTACATATAATATAAAACTATCTAAGTAATATACTTGGATAGTTTTTTTATGAGTACATGTGAAAGTTTTTATAAGGTAGATAAAAAATTAGACAAAGTATTTAAATTCGGTCAATTCTAAAATGTTTACTATGGCAAAAGAAATATAGTATAGTATTACTTGTAGGGAAAGTACTCTAAATTTGTCTGCTAACAAAATAAAATTTTTATATATAATAAAATTTTAATTAATGGATTAAGGAGGTTTTAAAATGGAAAATTCAAACGCTAACTTAGGCAATGAAAGTGTGGGTAAATTATTATTTAAACTTGCTACACCAGCTATTATCGCACAAATTGTAAATGTTTTATACAACATAGTCGATAGGATTTTTATTGGTAGAATGCAAAGTGGAGAAGTTGCTATGGCAGGTGTAGGAGTAGCATTTCCAATAATAATTATAATAACTGCATGTAGTTATTTAATTGGGATGGGAGGAGGACCGTTAGCTGCTATAAAAATGGGTGAGCAGAACAATGATGATGCAGAGAAAATAATGAGTAATAGTTTTTCTGTATTGGTGATTTTAGCAATACTTTTAACTATAGGTTTTCAGATTGGAAAAGAGCCTTTGCTTTGGATATTTGGAGCAAGTGAATCTACAATTGGATATTCAATGGATTATTTAAATATTTATCTAATAGGTACAGTATTTGTTCAGATTTCACTAGGTATGAATACTTTTATAAATACCCAAGGGTTTGCTACAACTGGTATGATGACCGTTGCTATAGGGGCTTTGATAAACATAGCACTTGACCCGATTTTTATATTTGGCTTTAATATGGGTGTAAAAGGAGCTGCATTAGCTACTATAATTGCACAAGGTGTTTCTGCTATTTGGGTACTAATGTTTCTTTTTGGAAAGAAAAGTATACTTAAGATAAAAAAGAAGTATATGATACCCAAAGCAAGTATCATCTTGCCAGTGCTGGGGTTGGGAATATCTCCATTTATAATGCAATCTACAGAAAGTCTAGTACTTATAGCCTTAAATAGTAAATTACAAATGTATGGGGGAGATTTAGCAGTAGGTTCAATGGCCATAATGAGCAGTATAATGCAAATTCTTATGCTTCCTAATATGGGACTTACACAAGGAGCACAACCAATAATAAGTTACAATTATGGTTCAGGTCAACTTGATAGAGTAAAAAAGACATTTAAGCTATGTCTATTGTCATGTCTTACATATTCTACCATCTTGTGGGGTTTACTGATGATATTTCCTGAATTTTTTGTTGGTATATTTAATAAGAATCCGCAGTTACTTAGTATGACTAGTTGGAGTATAAAAATATATTTTGCTGGTGCTTTTATGTTTGGAATTCAACTAGCTTGTCAACAGACATTTTTAGCACTTGGAAAAGCAAAAATATCTTTGGTTTTAGCTCTTCTTAGAAAGATTGTACTTTTAATACCTTTAATATTTATACTTCCAACATTTTTTAATGAAAAACTTTTTGCAGTGATTTTAGCAGAGCCAGTTGCGGATATAACAGCAGCCACTATAACAGCAATTTGTTTCTTTATATTTTATAAAAGTTCTCTATCAAAACCTAAAGCAACAGAAGAATAAGATATACAATATAAATTTTCTGTGAAAATATTTTATTAGATAAAAATTAGAATTTGTATTTTAATTTAATAAGATATTTTCTATAATGTATAAATATATGAAGTCGAATTTATTTTTAAAATTATAGTAAGAAAAATGTAAGTATTTGCAATATTAATGGTATAATATTTACAGATATGATAATTAATGAGAGGAAAGGATGTTTATAATGGAAAATGATTTAACAATGCAAGAATTACTTGACCAGCAAGAACAAGTATTCAGCAAAGTGAAAGTTGGAGAATTGACAACTGGAAAAATAACTGCAGTGAGAAATGATGAAGTACAATTAGGATTAGACTATGGGTTTGATGGAATAATACCTATAAGTGAATTGAATATAGAAAAAAATCAACATATAGAAGATTTATACCATATAGGTGATGAAATAACTGCTGTAATAACAAAAGTATCTCAAAAAGATGGTACAATAACTTTATCTAAATTACAACTTGACAAAAGAAATGATTTTGCCGAGTTACAAAAGGCTTATGATGAACATAGAATAATAACTGTAAATGTTGAAAAAAATATAGATAAAGGTGTATTTGCTAATTACAATACATATACATTTTTTATACCAATCTCTCAACTTGACACAAAGTTTATTACAGACACATCTAAATTTGTTGGTCTTAACCTAGAAGTTTATATAAAAGAATTTGATATTAGAAAAAATAGACTTGTAGCATCTCATAGAGATGTATTACAAGAGCGTATAAATAAAGAGAGAGAAGAAAGAAGAGCTCAAATTAAAGCAGAAAAAGAAGCTGAAAGAGCAAGAATTAAGCAAGAAAGAGAAGAAGAAAAAGCTCGTATTAAAGCAGCTAAAGAAGAATTATTTAACTCACTTGAAGTTGGACAAAAAAGAGATGGTAAGGTAACAAAGATAATGCCTTATGGTGCATTTGTGGATATTGGTGGGATTGAAGGGTTAGCACATATAAATAATTTAGCTTGGACAAGAGTTGAAAGTGTTGAAGATGTTGTTTCAGAGGGTCAAGAAGTAGAAGTTTATGTGTTAGATGTAAATGAAGATACTAAAAAAATTGCATTGGCATTAAAAGACATAAATAATGACCCTTGGGATTTAATAGCGAAAGAAGTACAAATTGATGATGTTGTTAATGCTAAAGTTCTTAGAATAATAGAAAAAGGGGCTTTTGTTCAAATTAAAGAAGGTGTAGAAGCATATTTACCAATATCTGAATTGAGTGATACTAGAGTGGCTAAAGTCACTAATGTTGTGAATATTGGAGATGAAGTGAAAGTTAAGATTCTTGATTTTAAACCAAAGACTAAAAGAATGTTAGTTTCAATAAAAGAAGCAACTAGAGAGCCAGAAGAAGATATAACAGAATACCTAGAAGTAGAAGAATCTTTAGGAAGTATTGGAGAGTTATTTAAAGATAAATTTAAAGATTTAGAAGTGTAAAATAATTGAAAATGGGGCTGTTTTAAAACGTTACCCTGTCTATTATGACAGCTTTAGTTTTGGAATAGCCCTTTAGCTATCTATAAAACTTATATAAGATGTTAGGAGGAAATTTAATGAAAAAGTCTATTATAGATGTACATTGTCACACTCTAATAAGTGGACATGCACATAGTACTTTCAAAGAAAATGTCGAAGAAGCAATTAAGAAAAATATAAAATATCTAGGAATATCAGACCATGGACCTAGTATGCCAGGAGGACCACACCCATTTTATTTTTATAATCTACATCTATTTCCACGTAGAGTACAAGAGGTAAAGATTCTTAGGGGAATAGAAGGAAATATAATGGATTATAATGGTAATTTGGATGTTCAAGAAGATATGTTTCAACACTTGGACTATATAATTGCAAGTCTGCATAGACCTTGTATAGCTTCAGGAACAAAAGAAGAAAATACAAATGCTATTTTAAAAGTTATGGATAAACCTAAGGTAAAGATAATTGGACATCCAGATGATAGTAGGTATCCTTTAGATTATGAATCTATAGTAAAGAAAGCTAAAGATAAAAATGTCCTTTTAGAAATAAATAATTCATCATTAAGTTCAAACTCTCATAGGACTGGAGCTTGGGAAAATGCAAGTCATATGCTAACATTATGTAAAACATATGGTGTAAGAGTAATTCTTGGCTCTGACTCTCATATATGTTATTCTATAGGAGAATTTGAAAATGCAGAGAAAGTTTTAAAATCAGTAGATTTTCCAGATGAACTGGTCATAAATTATCATGAAGATGAAATTATAGAGCTTTTTGATATAAATAAATAATCAATGTATATTCAGTATAAAATCTAAAAAAAATCAAAAGTTTAACTATAAAATAATAGAAAAAATAGAAGTAGCAAAAAATATATTAAATATATATACTGATGAATCTAATTATAAAATTAGATTAAGTGCATTGAGTTTAGAAGATGAAAAAAAATTATTGAATATCATAGATGAAAAGATGAAAAAGTTTAAGGCATAATATTATACTATTTTCAATAGTTAGCATATTTTATAAAATTACTTATCAAAAATAAAAAACGAAGATAATTATTTTTTGTGTTGACAATACATTTTAATGTGTATATAATAACTATTAAATCAAAAAATTTAGAAAATTTAAATGATTAAAAAAGCGATGAATAGAAGTAGTAAGAATAATGAAACTTTCAGAGAGCTAAAGGATGGTGTGATTTAGTAGTTGATAGTTCTGAACTTGTCTAGGAGCTGTTTTCTAAGATTTAAATCTTAGAATAATCGGAGTAATTCCACGTTATAGGAAATATGGTCATTATAATTATTATATTGGCTATTACTAAGGGAGCTTTTTAAAAAGCTAAATAGAGTGGTACCGCGAGCAAAACCTCGTCTCTAATTTTATTAGAGATGAGGTTTTTTTTATTCTAATGATAAAATTGACATTTATTCTTATGAATTAAATAGGGGAGAATTGCGTCAATATAAAGTATACTGAATACAAAAAATGAAAAAGGGGGAAATAACATGAAATGTAGGAAGTATAAAAGATATGATAAAATGCAAATAGCAAATCGTAAATGGCCAGACAATGAAATATTTAAGGCTCCAATTTGGTGTAGTGTCGATTTAAGAGATGGAAATCAATCACTACCAACACCTATGAGTGTAAATGAAAAAGTCAGAATGTTCAAAATGCTTATTGATACAGGATTTAAAGAAATAGAGGTGGGATTTCCATCAGCATCAAATACAGAGTATACGTTTTTAAGAAAATTAATAGATGAGAATATGATTCCAGATGATGTAACTATACAAGTTCTTACACAATCTAGGGCTCATCTTATAGAAAAAACATTTGAATCAATAAGGGGATGTAAGAAAGCAATTATACATTTATATAACTCTACATCTACTCTTCAAAGAGATGTGGTTTTTAATATGAGTAGACAAGAAATAATAGATATAGCAGTTGAAGGGGCAAAATTATTTAATGAAGAAGTAAAAAAATATCCAGAGACAGAATTTACTTTTGAATATTCACCAGAGAGTTTTACAGGAACAGAGATGGATTACGCACTTGAAATATGTGAGGCAGTGATAGAAGTTTGGAAACCAACTCCACAGAAAAAAGTAATAATAAATCTTCCATCAACAGTGGAAATGGCAACACCAAATGTATATGCAGACCAAATAGAGTGGTTTTGTAAAAATGTAAGTTGTAGGGATTCTATTATACTAAGTTTGCACACTCACAATGATAGAGGAACTTGTACAGCAGCAAGTGAACTTGGATTATTAGCTGGTGCAGATAGACTTGAAGGGACACTATTTGGAAATGGTGAAAGAACTGGGAATATGGATATAGTAAATGTGGGGCTTAATCTTTATACACAAGGAATAGAACCAGGGCTAGATTTTAGCAATATAGATAAGATAAGAGAAATATATGAGGAATGTACAAAACTTATAGTACACGATAGACATCCATATGTAGGTAATCTTGTGCATTGTGCTTTTTCAGGTTCACATCAAGATGCTATTAGAAAGGGCATGATAGCAATGAAAAACAGAGATAATGATTACTGGGAAGTTCCATATTTACCAATAGACCCTCATGATATCGGAAGAGAATACAAGGAGATTATTAGAATAAACAGTCAATCTGGAAAAGGTGGAGCTGTTTATATAATGGAAACAGATTATGGATTTATGATACCTAAGAATATGCATTCTGATTTTGGAAATGTAGTCAAAATGGAATCTGATAGAATAGGGGAAGAACTTAGTAGTGAAGCAATCTTTAATTTATTTAAGAAAGAATATATTGATGTTGAGAGTCCTTATAAAGTTAAAAAATATAAAATAAAATCAATGGATGAACTAAACTATGAAAATGATAATTCTAATGATACTAACATGATTGAGATGACTGCAAGAGTAACTTATATGGGAAATGAACAGAGAATTGTTGGTGTAGGAAATGGACCTGTAGATTCATTTAATAATGCACTAAAACAATGTGGCATGAAAGATTATAAATTTAGATACTATTGGGAACATGCATTAGAGGAAGGGTCACATTCAAGAGGGGTAGCTTATGTAGGAATAGAGCATAATAATGAAGTCTATTTTGGAGTAAGCATATCGGAAAACATAAATACAGCAGCTATTAATGCACTTATGAATGCAATAAATAAAAGTTACATTGAGGAGGAAGTAAAAAATGGGGATGACTATGACGCAGAAAATCTTAGCCAAACATGCTAAGTTAAATGAGGTTAAGAAAGGACAGTTAATTGAAGCAGATTTAGATATAGTTTTAGGCAATGATATAACATCACCAGTAGCCATTAGAGAATTTGAAAAATTAGGAATTGAAGATGTTTATGATAAGACTAAAGTAGTGATGGTTTTAGACCATTTTACACCTAATAAAGATATAAAGAGTGCAGAACAATGTAAACTTACAAGAAGTTTTGCAAAATCAAAAGGAGTTGTAAATTTCTTTGATGTAGGAGGTATGGGAATAGAACATGTTCTTCTTCCTGAAAAAGGTATAGTAACAGCTGGAGATGTAATTATAGGTGCTGACTCTCATACTTGCACATATGGAGCATTAGGAGCATTTTCTACTGGCGTAGGTTCAACTGATATGGGAGCAGGTATGGCTACAGGAAAATGTTGGTTTAAGGTTCCTGGAGCAATAAAATTTGTTTTGAAGAACAAGCCAAATAAATGGATAAGTGGTAAAGATATAATACTTCATATAATAGGTGAGATAGGTGTTGATGGCGCACTTTATAAGTCAATGGAATTTTGTGGGGATGGAGTAGAACACTTATCTATGGATGATAGATTTACCATTTGTAATATGGCGATAGAGGCAGGAGCTAAAAATGGAATTTTTCCAGTAGATGATAAGACTATGGAATATATAAATTCACATAGGTGTAGAACGATAACAAAAGATGTAAATGTATATGAAGCAGATGAAGATGCAGTCTATGATGAAGTATACGAAATAGATTTAGCTGAACTAAAAGAAACAGTAGCCTTTCCTCATCTTCCTGAAAATACTAGAACAGTAGATGAGATTAATAAGGATATAAAAATAGACCAAGTTGTAATAGGTTCTTGTACGAATGGAAGAATATCAGACCTTGAAGTAGTAGCTGAAATAATGAAAGGTAAAAAGGTTGCAGATGGAGTTAGGGTTATGATATTTCCTGGAACTCAAGAAGTATATCTTGAAGCTATGGAAAAGGGGTATATTACTACTTTTATAAAGGCAGGAGCAGCAGTTTCTACACCAACTTGTGGACCATGTTTAGGGGGACATATGGGAATACTTGCATCAGGTGAAAAATCTATTTCAACAACAAATAGGAACTTCGTAGGAAGAATGGGGCATGTTGATTCAGAGGTGTATCTTGCAAGCCCAGCTGTAGCAGCATCATCAGCTATAACTGGAAAAATATCAAAACCATCAGAGATAATTTAAGGGAGGTAAAGTTTATGATTGCCAATGGAAGTGTTTTTAAATTTGGTGATAATATAGATACAGATGTAATAATACCAGCTAGATATTTAAATATAGCTGATTATAAAGAACTAGCAATGCATTGTATGGAAGATATTGATGATAAATTTGTTTCTAAGGTAAAAGAAGGAGACATTATAGTTGCAACTAAAAACTTTGGTTGTGGTTCATCAAGAGAACATGCTCCCATTGTAATAAAAGAAAGCGGAGTATCCTGCGTGATTGCTTCTACTTTTGCTAGAATATTTTTTAGAAACTCTATAAATATAGGGCTTCCTATACTTGAATGTGAAGAAGCTGTTAATAACATAGAGGAAGGGGATAATATAGAAGTAGATTTTTCTACAGGTGTGATAAAAAATATAACAAAAGGAAAAGAATATAAGGCAGAACCATTTCCGGAATTTATGCAAAATATTATACTAAATGAAGGTTTAATTAACTCAATAAAATTAAATAGGGGGTAGTGGGGTGATGAATTATAATATAGCAGTCATAAAAGGTGATGGTGTTGGAGCGGAAATTATAGATGAAGGTATAAAGGTTCTAAATAAAATTTGTTGTAAATTTAATCATAGATTCGATTGTGAATATGTATTAGCTGGAGGATGTGCAATTGATGAAACTGGAGAACCTCTACCTAATAAAACTGTTGAAGTTTGTCGAAAAAATGAAGCTGTATTGCTTGGAGCTGTTGGAGGCCCAAAGTGGGATAAATGTACGGGGGATATAAGACCAGAGGCTGGTCTTTTAAAGTTAAGAGAGTCACTGGGGTTATTTGCAAATTTAAGACCAGCGACAATGTATGAAAGTATAAAAGAAGCTTCACCACTTAGAGCAGATATAGTCGAGAAAGGCATTGATTTTGTTGTTGTAAGAGAGTTAACAGGGGGCATTTATTTTGGAGAGCGTGGAAGAAAAATCATTGATGGTATTGAAAATGCTTATGATGTAGAGACATATAACGAAAATGAAATAAGAAGAATTGGTAAGAGAGCTTTTGAAATAGCTAGAAATAGAAATAAAAAACTTATAAGTGTAGATAAGGCAAATGTGCTTGAGAGTTCAAGACTTTGGAGAAGTACAATGGAAGATTTAGCTAAAGAGTTTGAAGATGTAGAGTTGTCACATATGTATGTTGATAATGCTACTATGCAAGTTGTAAGAGACCCTAGTCAATTTGACGTAATAGTAACTAATAATATATTTGGAGACATAATATCTGATGAAGCATCTATGATTACAGGGTCTATAGGTATGTTACCATCAGCATCACTTAGAGAAGATAGTTTTGGTATGTATGAACCAATACATGGAAGTGCACCTGATATAGCTGGAAAAGATATTGTAAATCCAATTGCAACTATTCTATCTGTAAGCATGATGTTAAGACATAGTTTTAACTTAGAAGAAGAAGCTAAGTGTATTGAAGATGCAGTACAAAGTGTACTTAATAAAGGTTATAGAACTAGTGACATATATAATGGTGTGGGAACTGTTGTAGGAACGAAAGAAATGGGAGAATTAATAGTAAATGAAATTTAGAATTATAGTTTAATTTGTATAATATAATTTGAATGTATAATTTTGAAAATTAGTAAAAATCTATTGTAAAATAGCTTGTTTTTAGAAGGGGTGTCTCAAGATAAACTTTATTAGTTTATGAGGCACTCTTCTTTGTATGAAGTCAAATATATTTTCATCATTTCAATAATGAAAAAGAGACTTATCTTTACTTTAAGTTTCTATTTTGAGATAGCTCCTTTTTTAGAAAATAGTACTTCAAATTAAAATTATCATATTGAAATAGCCTATTTTTATTATTAGAAGTTTGCAGGGATTTTATTAATATTATATAATATATTTTAGAGTTATTTAATATTAAGCAACTATTAGTGTAGGTTAGGAGATGGAGTTTTTGGCAAAGTATAAAGTTTTAAAGAAGCAAAATAGTAGCAAATCTTGTTTAGTTTGTGGAACACAAAATGAACTAGGACTTAAAGCAGATTTTTATGAACTTGAGAATGGAGAACTTGTATCAATTTGCAATACAAAGGATTGGCATCAAAGTTATCCAGGAAGAGTACATGGAGGTATGTCTGCTGCAATATTGGATGAGACTATTGGAAGAGCTGTAAGTATAAATAATGACCAAATATGGGGAGTAACAGTATCCTTGGAATTGAGATATAAAAAACCAGTGCCAACAGATGCTACTATAAAAGTTGTTGGAAGAATAACTAAAGAAAACAGAAAATTGTTTGAAGGTACAGGCGAAATAATTTTGCCAAATGGAGATATAGCAGTAACAGCTACTGGAAAGTATATGAAGATGCCTATTGGTCAAATTGCAGAAGGTGATTTTTCTGATGAAGAATGGTTTTTTGAAGAATCAAAAGAAAAAGTAGAATATATTGAATTTTAATTAAATAAAACTTTTATATCTTAAAAAGATAGAATTAAAAATATAAAATGAAAAAGTGTAATAAAAATACAAGATAAAAATAAATTAGTTGTACTAAAAATATTTATCTTAATAGTGTTAAATTTACATACTAAAAAAATTAATTTATATAACTAAAAAGTTTATTTTTTTTGGAAAAATATTCAGAAAATTTAGACTTGTGATGATGTACAAAATGAATGTTTTCATAAAATATAAAAAATAAATTATATATAAAAAATAAAAATTGAGTTGACATAGTTAATTTAGCTTGATATTATAGTTATTAAAAATAAGGAGAGTAAACACGCTATCCATATTACAAACTAAAAAAGGGGGGAATTATAATGAGCAAGAAATTATTTATTCCTGGTCCTATTGATGTTAAAGAAGAAGTCTTGCAAAAGATGGCTACACCAATGATAGGACATAGAGGAAAAGATGCATCTATGCTCCAAAAGAGTATAAGTGAAAAAATGCAAAAACTATTCTATACAAACAACACGATACTTTTATCCACGTCATCCGGAACTGGTTTAATGGAAGGCTCCATTCGTTCCTGTACATCCAAAAAGGCAGCAGTATTTTCCTGTGGGTCCTTTGGTGATAGATGGTACAAAATGGCAGTGGCTAATAATGTCCCAGCGGATATATTTAAAGTTGAATTAGGAGAGGCAACAACACCAGAAATGGTTGATAAGGTGCTTTCTACCGGAGAATACGATTTAATAACTGTAACTCACAATGAAACTTCAACTGGAATAAGAAACCCGATAGAAGAAATTGGAGAAGTTGTTAAAAAGTATAAAGATGTGGTCTACTGCGTAGACACTGTAAGTTCAGCCGGTGGAATAAAAGTCGAGGTTGATAAGATAGGAATAGATATTTGTATAACATCAGTACAAAAAGCACTGGGATTACCACCAGGAATGTCTATTTGCACATTTTCTCAAAAAGCAATCGATAGAGCTAAGCAAGTACCTTTTAGAGGAGTATATCTTGATTTGTTAGCAATGTATGAATACTTAATCAAGAAAAACTACCAATACCCTTCAACACCATCTCTTTCTCACATGTTCGCTTTAGATTTCCAATTAGATAATATATTAGATGAAGGTCTAGATAACAGGTTCAATAGACATGAAGACATGGCAAACTTAGTTAGAAACTGGGCTAAAAAACACTTCCAAATTTTTACCAATGAAAATCACTTATCCAATACACTTACTGTTATAGAAAATACTCAAGGTATTAGTGTATCAAATTTAAATTCAAAATTACAAGAACGAGGATTCCAAATAGCAAATGGCTATGGAGATTTAAAAGAAAAAACTTTTAGAATTTCACATATGGGTGACTATACTGTCGAAGATGTACAAGAATTATTAGATAATATTGATGATATATTAGGTTTTAATCAGTAATATTGTAAAAATATGTATATTTTAAGATAAATTTAGAATATATAATAAAATATATTTTATAAAAATTACATATTAAATTTTTAACAAACAATGGAGGAATTTGATATGTTTTTAATGAAAAAATATTTTGAAAATTATATAAACAGAAAGTTAAATTAAGTAGAGTATTTTATTGATGAAAATACTTTAAAAAATAAAAATTGGGAAAATTAAGTGAATATAAATTGGAGGAGTTTGTTATGTATAATATATTAATTACTGATGGAATAGAGAAAGAAGCAGTGAGAAAATTGAGAGAGTTAAATTTTAATGTGATAGAGCAGTTTTATGAAAAAGATGTTTTAGGAGAGAAACTTAAAGATGTTGATGTACTTGTAGTACGTTCAGCTACTAAAGTTACTAAGGATGTAATAGATAAAGCATTAGAGGGCAAAAAGTTGAAGCTGATAGTAAGAGGTGGAGTAGGGTTAGATAATATAGATGTTAAATATGCACAGGCTAAGGGCATAAAAGTTATGAATACTCCAAATGCAAGTAGTATATCTGTTGCAGAACTTACAATAGGTCAATTATTTGTTCTTGCAAGATTCATAAATACTGCAAATGTAACTATGAGAGATGGAAAATGGGAAAAGAAAAAATACAAAGGTACAGAAATTAATGGAAAGACACTTGGACTTATAGGTTTTGGAAGAATTGCAAAAGAAGTTGCAAAGAGAGCAGAATTATTAGGTATGGATATTGTATATACTGACATAATGGGTGAAGCACAAGGTTTTAACAATTATAGATTCTGTGATATGGAAGAGGTTTTAGAAAAGGCAGATTTCTTATCTTTACACATTCCATTTGATAAGAATAAGGGGGCAGTAATAACTGAAAAAGAAATAAATAAGATGAAAAAAGGGGCTTATTTAATAAACTGTGCAAGAGGTGGTTTAGTTGATGAAAAAGATTTACTAAAAGCATTAGATGAAGGTAAATTATCAGCAGCTGCTATAGATGTTTATGAACAAGAACCTACATTAAATCTAGACTTAGTAAATCATCCAAGAGTTTCTCCTACACCTCATATTGGGGCATCTACAGTAGAGGCTCAAGAAAGAATAGGAGAGGAAATAGTAAAGGTGATTCAAGATTTCTTTCTTGACTTCAACAATCTAATAGGGGTAGCATTATAAAATATTTTGTATAATTAGGAGGAAATTAGTAATGGCAACGATTAAACCATTTAAGGCGATTAGACCAAATAAATATATAGTAGATAAAGTAGCAGCACTTCCTTACGATGTTATGAATAGTAAAGAAGCTAGAAGACTTGCACAAGGGAATCCATATTCATTTTTACATATAGATAAATCAGAAATTGATTTAGATGAAAACATAGATTTATATGATGAAAAAGTTTATTTAAAAGCACGAGAAAATTTAGATAAGTTTCGAAAACAAGAAATTCTAGTAAAAGATGACAAAGAGAGTATATATATATATAAACAAATCATGGATGGTAGAGCTCAAGTTGGCATAGTAGCATGTATATCAGTTGATGAAAGTTTAAATGGAACAATAAAAAAACATGAGTACACTCGACCAGAGAAAGAAATTGATAGGACTAAACATATAAAATATTGTGATGCTAATACGGGAACTATACTTGTAACTTATAAACATCAAAGGTTGATAGATGACATAATCAATGATTTTATGGATAATAATGAACCTTTATATGATTTTATAACAGATGACAAGATAGAGCATACAGTATGGAAGATTGATAATGATGATATAATATGTAACTTAGTAGATGAATTTGGAAAATTAGATTATCTATACATTGCAGATGGTCATCATAGGACAGCTTCAGCAGAAAATGTAGCTAAAGAAATGAGGGCTAAAAATCCAAATTATACTGGAAAAGAAGAATTTAATTACTTTATAGCAATGATTGCACCAGATGAGAATTTAATGGTTTTGGATTATAATAGAGTTATCAAAGACTTAAATGGTTTAAGTGAGGAAGAATTTATAGACAAAATAAAAGAAAATTTTGAACTAGAAGAAATAGAAGGAAAAGAAAAATATAAACCTGACAAAAAAGGAACTTTCAGAATGTATCTAGGAGATAAATGGTACAAAATGAAAGCAAATAAAAATTTATTAGAAATAGAAGACCCTGTTGACTCATTAGATATTTCCATATTACAAGACTATGTTATTGATGCTATTTTAGGAATTGACAATCCTAGAGTAGATAAAAGAATTGATTTCATAGGTGGAATTAGAGGTCTTGAAGAATTAGAAAAAAGAGTTAATGAAGATATGAAGGTAGCGTTTGCAATGTATCCTACTAGTATTGAGGATTTAATAAGAGTAGCAGATGCAGACAAGATAATGCCAGCTAAGTCAACATGGTTTGAACCTAAAGTAAGATGTGGGCTATTTCTACATGAAATAAATGAATAATTAATAAAGGGCTAAAAAGTGAGTTTTACACTTTTTAGCCCTTGTTTTTTGCTTGGAATTGTATATGAAATATAAATTCTAGAAGTTGACATTTTTAATAATAGTTACCTTTTTTAAAAATGGATAATTTTAGGGAATAGATAGTGATATTCTATGTTATAATTTAGGATAAAAATTTATATAATTGTATTTGTGCATTTAGAAGGTTTTAAACATGTATTTATAAAAATAAAAAGTAAAAGGACATTACAGTATTTTACTAGAATTATTATCTGGGAAGCTAAATTCTGAGTATTAATCTAAAGTAGAGGTTTTTTATAGAGCTAAAATTTTACATGTAGAAAATTAATTTGCTAACTTAATCACATAATAACTAAAGACAAAATGTTTTTTAGAGGGAATGATTAGATAGTATTTTTTTTTTATGAAATTAAGTGGAGAGTAATTAATTAGAAAAGGAATGAATAATAATTAGTATACTACATTATCACTTTTTGATAAATCAAAAATAAAATTAAAGCTTTTAATATTAATTAAGAATAATGAAATATGAATAAAGATTTTACAAATAAATCTAAAGTTATGTTATTTAATTTTAATATAGGAAGAAGGTAAATATATATTGAAAAGTCATAAAAATAGAGATAAACAACCTAAATAAATGCAAATGCTTGAAAAATGAATAATATAATTATATATAATGAGGATGTGAGTATGATGAACAGACTAAAGCCAAGAATTCTAGGTATTAGTATCTTGTTTATTATTATAATTATTTTAACCTGTGGAGCTATTTTTAAGTTTAAATTTAAATTGGATAATAAGTTAAAAGAAACCACATATACATATTTGTCAGAGTTTACAGAACACAATATAATTAATCTCAAGACAAGACTTAGTGGTCAATTTGACATGCTTGAATCTATTGCTAACTTCATTGGAAATTTGAATAATGTAAATGATGAAATGGTGATTGATTTAATGGATTATGGGGCAAAGCGAAGTTCTTTAATAAGAATGACTATTTCTACATTAGATGGGAAAAGTTATTCTAATGATGGAATCATCAGTAATATTCAAGATAGAGATTATTTTAAAAAAGCTAAAAATGGACAAAGGAATATATCAGAGCCTTCAAAATCTATTGTTAATAATAAAGAAATAATAGTTTTATCTACCCCAGTTTATAAAAGTGGGAAAATAGTTGGTATTTTAAGCGGAATTTATGATTCAAAAAAGTTAAATGAATTGTTAGGATTATCTGCATTTGATAAAAAAGCAGATGTTTTTATTGCCAAGAAAAATGGAGATATAATTGCTCAAAATACAAATAGTAAAATGCTGTCATGTATATTTAAGCTTTTTGATAAAGATAATTGTGATGAAGTAGACTGTCTAAAAACTATAAAAGAAAATATGAAAAGTGATAAATCTGGATATTCTAATTATAACTTAGATAATGAAAAATTTATCTTAAACTATCAGCCACTTGGAATTAATGATTGGTATGTTTTTTCTGTCGTACCAAATGAAATAGTATCTATTCAGTCAGAGAATATATCCTATGATGTATATGTATTTGCATTAGAAATATCACTAGTTATATTGATTTTTATAGTATATATAGCCTGTATTATAAATAATAACACTAATGTTATTATAAATGAAAAAGAAAAATTTAAAGCGCTTACTGACAATATACTAGGAGGGGTTAAAAACTGTTTAAAAGATGAATATATGACTATGACATATGTAAGTCAGGGATTTCTAGAACTTACAGGTTACTCTGATGAAGATTTAAATAAAATATTTAAAAATAGATTTAAAGACATGATTTACAAAGAAGATATATACAAGTTTAATTGTATTATTCTAAATCAATTAGAAAAACAAGATAAAATTGAAGTTGAATATAGAATTGTAAAAAAAGATGGAAGTATAATTTGGGTTTTGGAGAGAAGCAAGTCTATAAAAGACAGTAAAGAAAATGAGTGTATTCAGGGAGTTTTAACTGATATAACAGAACTTAAGAAAATACAGGAAGAGTTACATTCAAAAAGATTTGAAATACAGGCTATCAATGATAGTATTGTTGGTGGAATAGTCATAACTGAGATAAATGACGATTTTGACAGTATATATTTAAATGAAGGTTATTTAAATATGATTGGATATACACGTAAACAACTAAAAGATGAGTTGAATAATAAATTAATCAAACTTATTTTTAAAGATGATAGAACAGAGCTAATTAATAGTATAAACAAACAACTCAAAGTAAGTGATACATTTGCATCTGAACAAAGAGTTGAAAAGAGAGATGGTACTATTATATGGATTTTATTGAAAGGAAGAAAAATAATTTATGAAAATGGAAAATCTGTACTTTGTAGTGTTATTGTAGATATTACTTCTGCTAAATTATTAGAGCAAGAGCTTAAAAAGAGTGAAGAGCGTCATGAAATTATTATAAAACAGACGCAAAATATCATAATAGAATGGGATATAGAAAAAGACAAAATTAATATATCACCTAATTGGCATAATAAGTTTGGCTATGACCCTATAATTGAAAACGCAACAAAAAATATAATAAAATCAGTGGATATATATCATGATGATATGGATAAGTTTATTTCGTTAGTTAAACTTACTTCAGAAGGTAGTGAATATGAAGAGTGTGAAATTAGACTTAGAATTAGAGATACTACGTATGCTTGGTTTAGTATAAAGGCGACAACTTTGTTTGATAATAATGGGAAACCTTATAAGGTAGTAGGAAGTTTGACTGATATTGATGAGTCAAAACGAGAGGCTGAAAAGTTAAAAGAAAGAGCAGAAAAAGACCCTCTGACAGACTTGTATAATAAAAAAGCATCACAAGCACTTATAGAAGAATACATAACATTGGATAAAAAAAGAAAAGGTGCTTTAATGATTATTGATATTGATGACTTTAAAGGAATAAATGACAATTTAGGACACTTGTATGGAGATGCTGTATTAAGTGAAATTGCAAGCGACCTAATCAATCTATTTAGAGCATCTGATATAGTAGGAAGAATTGGTGGAGATGAGTTTATCGTTTTTATGAAGGATATTTCTGAAGCAAGAGATATTATAAATAAAGCAGAAGAATTGGTTAAAGCATTTGAAAGGTCTTTTTTAGGTAAAGGACAAAATTATAAAATATCTTTGAGTGTAGGAATTGCTAGATTTCCACAAGATGGTATGGATTATATGAAGTTATTTAGAAACGCAGATATAGCTCTTTACTCAGCTAAGGGAAAAGGTAAGAATTGTTATACATTGTATGATAAAAAAATTGATAAAGTAAAATATATAACTAGCACAAGAAATTCAAGTGAGAATGCCAATGTAAAGACGTCTTTTAAAGAACATATCACAAATCATATATTTGATATACTATATGAATCAAGTGATATAGAAGTGGCAGTAAATTTAATTCTCAGTATTGTGGGTAAACACTTTAATGTGAGTCGTGTCTATATATTTGAAAACTCAGATGATAATCTAGCCTGTAAAAATACATTTGAATGGTGTAACGAAGATATAACTTCAGAAATTAATAATCTTAAGAATATCTATTACAAGGATTTAGGCAACTATCTTTTAAACTTTAATGCTGATGGGCTATTTTATTGTAATGATGTTGATAATTTAGGTAGTGATGTGAAAAAAATACTTAAGCCACAAGGTATACGTTCAATATTACAATGTAAAATTTTAGAAGGTGATGAATTTAGAGGGTTCATAGGATTTGACGAATGTTTATATAATCGTATGTGGACTAATGATGAAGTGAATACATTGACTTTTCTATCTAAAACACTCAGCATGTTTTTATTAAAAATGCGTATTCAGAGTAAGCTAGAAGAGTCTTTAAAGATTCAAAAGTCTGTAATGGATAATATGGATATATGGGCGTATGTTGTTGATAGGAACACCTATGAATTATTATTTATTAATAAAAAAATGCTTGAGTCAGCACCAAACACTCATGTGGGTGATTTATGTTATAAAGCTCTATGGAATAATCAAAATAAACCTTGTAAAAAATGCCCTATGAGACATCTAAAAGAGGGTGATGATACTTGTAAATCATTTATGCGCAATAGAAAGTTTGATGTGAAGGCAAATATAACTACAACCACTTTGAAATGGTTTGATGGGAAAGATGCATGCTTAATCTTTGGAAGTGAAGTAAGTAGCATTGAATCTGAAGAAAATATTTAAAATACTGTATTATATATTTACTTAAAATCACAATTTGAATTTATTAGACTTAAAATGTCTATATAAATTATTTAAGTTGTGGTTTTAAGTATTTTTTATGATATAATTAAGCGTTAAGAACAAAATTAAAAGATACTTTTGTATAAGAAAAATATTTGTTAAATATATATTGAGCAGGTGATAATATGGAAAATAGGTTTTTACCAATAAGCAAACAAGATATGATAGATAGAGGATGGGAAGAATTAGATTTTGTTCTAGTTACAGGAGATGCTTATGTAGACCATCATAGTTTTGGGACAGCAATAATATCTAGAGTTTTAGAAAATGCTGGGTATAAAGTTGGGATAATAGCTCAACCAAACTGGAAGACTACAGATGATTTTATGAAGCTAGGAAAACCTAGACTTGGGTTTTTAGTCAATGCAGGAAATATGGATTCAATGGTCAACCATTATTCTGTAAGCAAAAAGCATAGAGACAAGGATATGTATTCTCCAGGTGGAAAAATGGGTTATAGACCAGATAGAGCTACTATAGTATATTGTAATAAAATAAGAGAAGCATATAGTGATGTTGCAATAGTAATAGGTGGAATTGAAGCTAGTTTAAGAAGATTTGCACACTATGATTATTGGAGTGATAAGGTTAGAAAGTCTATGCTAATAGATAGTGGAGCAGATTTACTAGTTTATGGTATGAGTGAAAAGCAGATTGTAGAAGTAGCCAATGCACTTAATGATGGATATGACCCAAAATATATTAGACATATTGATGGGACATGCTATATTGCAGATACATTGGAAGAGATATATGATAAATATATATTAATTCCATCATATAAAGAAATATGTGAAGATAAAATGAAGTATGTAGAAGCTTTTAAAATTCAATATGATGAACAAGACCCATTTAGAGGAAATATAATTGTTCAACCTCATGGAAGTAAGTATTTGGTTCAAAATAAGCCAGAGAAACCACTTAGCAGGGAAGAATTAGACGAAGTATATGGATTGCCATATCAAAAGACATACCATCCTGTATATGAAAAATTTGGTGGGATACCAGCTATAGAAGAAGTAAAATTTAGTATAGTAAGTTCAAGAGGATGCTTTGGTAGTTGTTCATTTTGTGCAATAACATTTCATCAAGGTAGGGCAGTGCAAAGTAGAAGTGAAAAATCAATTATTGATGAAGCAATAGGAATAACAAATTTAACTGATTTTAAAGGGTATATACATGATGTTGGAGGTCCAACAGCTAATTTTAGAAGACCAGCTTGTAACAAACAAATTACTAAAGGTGCTTGTAAAAATAGACAATGTTTATCGCCATCACCATGTAAAAATCTAGATGCAGACCACAGTGAATATCTACACTTACTTAGAGCTGTAAGAAAATTACCTAAAATAAAAAAGGTGTTTGTGCGTTCTGGTATTAGATACGATTATGTAATGGCAGATAAGAACAATAAGTTTCTTAGAGAATTGATAGAGCATCATGTAAGTGGTCAACTAAAGGTAGCTCCAGAACATATATCAGAAGAAGTTTTAAAGTATATGCAAAAACCAGCAGGAAAAACTTATGATAAATTTAGACAGAAGTTTTTTGCTATAAATGAAGAGTTAGGTAAGAAGCAATATTTGATACCATACTTAATGTCTAGTCATCCTGGTTCTACCTTAAGTAGTGCTATAGAGTTAGCTGAGTATTTAAGGGATACTCACTATCAACCAGAGCAGGTTCAGGATTTTTATCCAACTCCTGGGACTCTATCTACAACCATGTTTTATACAGGTATAGACCCACTTACAATGAAACCAGTTTATGTGCCTAAATCAAAAAGAGACAAGGCAATGCAAAGAGCTTTATTACAGTATAGAGCACCTAGAAATTATGATTTAGTGTACTCTGCATTAGTTGAAGCAGGAAGAGAAGACTTAATAGGCTTTGGGCATAGATGTCTTATAAAGCCAAAAGATGAAAAGCCTTATTTTAATAGAAATAATTCTAAAAAAAATGTATCTAAGGGTGTAAATAAAAACAAAAGAACTAATACAAATAACAGAACTAATAAAAATCAACAAAAAAGTTCAACTAAAAAAAAGAAAAACATTAGAATATAAATAAAAATGTTTAGATAAGAAGGATTATTCGATAAATTAACAGAAATTAATATAAATAAATATAATTATTTTATAATATGTTACCTTTGGGAGGAAGAGATGAAAAAGTATATTTCTATAATATTATTAGTAGCAGTGACTGTGATTTTTTTTGTAGGATGCTCACCAGGAAAAGATGAATCTCAAGAGAAAGAGTTATCAGTTGTCAAAGAAGTAAAAGTAGCTGTTCCAGATGGATTGCCAGCAGTATCAATAGCTAAACTTGCAAATGAAAATCCAGAGATTAAAGGTGGATATGAAACAGTGTATAGCATTGAAAAGACACCAGAGGCGATTTCCACTAGAGTGATGAAAAAAGATGTAGATATAGCTATAGTTCCTTCAAATATGGCTGCAATAGCATATAATAAAACTTCAGCATATAATATAGTTGGAACTGTGGGAATGGGTTCGCTTTATTTAGTATCAACAGAAAATATAAAAGACTATTCTGATTTAGTTGGTAAAGAAATTGGATGCACTGGAAAAGGACTTACTCCAGATTTAACTATAAAAAACATTTTATTACAAAAGGGTATAAATTATTCAGATATAAATTTTAATTATGTAAATTCAGCAAGTGAATTGGTACCATTATTGGCTACTGGTAAAGTTAAAACAGGTATTGTTCCAGAACCTGCACTTAGTGCGTTGATGTCTAAAAATCCCGATATAAAAATTATAAAAAGTTTAAATGACTCGTGGAAGGAAGTAAGTGGCTCAAAAGACGGTTATCCTCAATCTACTCTAATTGTAAAGTCTGAATTCTTGAAAGATAATAAAGATTTTGTGGATTCTTTTGTAGGTCAATTATCAAATAGTATAGATTGGGCAAATAAAAGCCCTGAAGAATTAGGTGCATATTCTGAAAAAATAAAAATATCTACCGAATCAAAGATAATAGGAAAATCTCTTGAAAGAGCTAATTTAAAATATATCCCAGTTAAAGACATGATTAAAGACTATAAAAATTACTATGAGAAATTAGCTGATTTTGATGATAAGACATTAGGAGGCAAAGTACCAGATGAAGCAATATACTTTGTTGAGAAATAAAAAGAATAAAGAACAATTTATAGATAAATTAGAGGTAACACTTTCTTGTGTTATCCTCTTATTTTTATGGCAAATTATTGCTTTAAAAATTAATAATGATATTTTTTTACCAACGGTAGGTCAAGTATTTAATAGTATAAAAGAAATTATACTGAATTCTAGTTTCTATACAGACATACTTTATTCTATGGGGAGATGTTTTTTTAGTTTTTTATTTGCTATGATTTTTGCTATTATATTTTCAATCGTGTCTTATTTAAGTAGGTTTTTTAGAAATTTATTAAAACCAATAAATGCTTTGACACGTTCAATACCAACTATGATATTGGTAGTACTTGCACTTATTTGGTTTGAAAAGGATAGCACACCTTTTATAGTTGGATTTACTATAGTTTTTCCGATATTGTATGATAATGTTTTAGGAGCTATATTGGATATAGACAAGAACTTACTAGAAATGGCGAATGTGTATAAAATAAGGTTTATAGATAAGGTATTAAAAATTTATTTACCAGCCATAAAATTTCAAATTATATCTATACTAGTATCAACCTTTTCTTTAAGTTTGAAAGTTGCTATAGCAGGAGAGGTATATAGTCAACCTACATATGGTATTGGAACTATGATACAGACTGAAAAAATTAACTTTAATACATCTGGAATATTTGCGTGGATAATTATTGTTCTTTTAATTTCTGCCATTTTGCAAATAGCTCAAAAGTTTTTAGCAAGGAGAACTTTTTTATGGAAAAGATAAAGTTAAGTATTGAGAATATAAATAAAAGATATGATAATCGTGTGATATTTAGAAATTTTAATATTGATTTTTGTATGAATGAGGTTAATTGTATCCTCGGAAAATCTGGTTGTGGGAAAACTACACTTTTAAACATAATAAGTGGGATTATTAAAAATGATACTGACAATTTAAATATCAAAGAAAATTTAAATAAAGTAGGAAATAAGTTGGAAGCTAGCTACATATTTCAAGATGATAGGCTTATAGATTGGTTAACAGTAGAAGAAAATATAAAGATAGTTGTAAATAAATATTACAATAAAACTCAACTAAATAAAATTTGCGATGAATATTTAGAATTGGTTGGAATTAGTGAGTATAAAAAATTCTATCCTCAGATGCTTAGTGGAGGTATTAGACAAAGAGTAAATATTGCTAGAGCTTTTATATATCCATCAAGAAACATTATAATGGATGAGCCTTTTAAATCTATTGACGTAAAGAATATACATCTTATAATGAATAATTTCAAAAATATATTAAGTAAAGAAAAAAGAACTGTGTTATTTGTAACTCATAATATTGAAGAAGCATTATTTTTAGCGGATAGGATATTTATTTTAGGAGATTCTCCAATTAGAATAAAAAAAATATTAAAAAATTCTAATGAATTGGGAAAAAATGAAGTTTTGAAGTTGATATAGATTTATAATGATACTGTCGTTTTAAAATATACTTAATTAAAATCTATAAGACTGTATTAAAATAATACAGAATATTCAAAAATGTGTATAATGTTCGTATTTTATAAAAAGGAAGTGAAGATATGGTTAAGACTAATGCTATGAGAATATTAGATTCAAATAAGATTGATTATAAAGTAATGTCTTATGAAGTAAAAAGTGAACATGTAGATGGTGTTGAGGTAGCACATGATATAGGAAGAGATGTAAATGAAGTGTATAAGACCTTAGTAACTCAAGGAGTTAGTAAGAATATATATGTATATGTAATACCAGTACATGAAAACCTAGACTTAAAAAAGGCTGCAAAAGTAGCTAAAGAAAAAAGTGTGGAGATGATTCATGTAAAAGATATAAATAAGTTTACAGGTTATATTAGAGGTGGATGCTCCCCTATAGGTATGAAAAAACTTTATAAAACTTTTGTAAATGAAAGTGCAAAAAATTTAGATACAATTATCGTGAGTGCAGGAAAAATAGGCTATCAAATAGAACTATCGCCATTTGATTTACAAAAGCTTATAAAAGTAGAATTTGTAGATGTGGTAAAAAAATAAGAATCACATATAAAATATAGAGCTTTTATTCTTAATAATAAGTATTATATTGTTAATAAAATGAGTAATGATTTTGAAATAAATGTTCAGTTACTTGTATGTAATTGATATAAAAATATTGAGAACTTTTAAAAATAATGGTAAAGTGTAAGTATAATCACGAATATTTTTGTAAAGTAATGGAGGGATGTTCGCTTGAGGAAAATAAAATCTGAACAAATAGTCGAACAAGTAAAAAAACTTTGTATAGAAGCGAGCCTATATTTAGGAGAAGATGTTTTAAGCTGTATAAAAGAGAAAGCCAAAAGTGAAAAGAGTGAAGTTGGAAAAAATATATTAAATATATTAGTTGAAAACGCTGAAATAGCTAAAGAAAAAAATATACCAATATGCCAAGATACTGGTATGGCTGTATTTTTTGTTGAAATAGGACAAGAGGTTGTAATTGAAGGAGATACTCTTACTGATGCTATAAATGAGGGAGTAAAGCAAGGGTATGAAGAAGGTTACTTAAGAAAATCTGTTGTAAGCCCGATTAGTAGAGTGAATACAAAAGATAATACACCTGCTGTTATTCATTATGATATGGTAAAAGGTGATAAAATTAAAATAGAATTTGCAGCAAAGGGATTTGGAAGCGAAAATATGAGTAAAATGAAAATGTTAAAACCATCAGATGGGTTAGAAGGAATTAAAAAATTCATAATAGATACAGTTTCAGAAGCTGGACCTAATCCATGCCCTCCTATGGTAATTGGAGTTGGTATAGGTGGGACTGTGGATAAATGTGCTCAAATAGCTAAAAAGGCACTTTTTAGAGAACTAGGTGAATTTAATCAGGACGAAAATATAGCAAAACTTGAAAGTGAATTATTAAAATCTATTAATAAGCTTGGTATAGGACCTCAAGGCTTAGGTGGCACTACAACAGCTTTGGGATTAAACATAGAGACTTTTCCTACACATATAGCAGGTCTTCCTGTTGTTGTAAATATAAACTGCCATGCATCAAGACATAAAAAGGTAGTAATTTAGGAGGAAAAAAATGATAAAAATAACTACGCCTGTAAGTGAAATTGATATATCAAAATTGAATTGTGGAGATACAATTAGTTTGAGTGGTATACTTTATACAGCAAGAGATGCTGCTCATAAAAGATTGATAGATTGCATAAATAAAGGTGAAGAATTACCATTTAATGTATATGGTCAAGGAATATATTATGTGGGACCTACTCCTACAAAGCCAGGAGAAGTTATAGGTGCAGCTGGACCGACAACGAGTTATAGAATGGATGACTTGACTATACCTCTTTTAGAAAGAGGTCTTAGACTTATGATAGGTAAAGGAAAAAGAAGTGATGAAGTTATAGAAGGAATGCAAAAATATGGAGCAGTTTATCTTGCTGCAATAGGTGGAGCTGGAGCATATATTTCAAATTCAATAAAATCATGTGAAATTATTGCATATGAAGATTTAGGAGCTGAAGCTATAAGAAAGATTGTAGTAGAAGACCTTAAGCTTACAGTAGCTATAGATAGTTATGGAAATAATATATATGAGCAAGGTCGGGCACTTTATGAATGTAAATAAAATTTATAAATTTATATGAATATTAAAATTAAAAGATAGTTGTATATATTTTAAGGAGGAAAATTGATGTCTAAGGATTATGCAAAATTGGCATTAGAAATGCATGAAATCAATAAAGGAAAAATAAATGTACAAAGCAAAGTAGAAATCAAAACTAAGGATGATTTGTCAACAGCATATACACCAGGTGTTGCAGAACCTTGTTTAAAAATACATGAAAGTCAAGATGATGTTTATAGATATACTTCTAAAGGGAATCTAGTAGCAGTAGTTAGCGATGGAAGTGCTGTACTTGGATTAGGCAATATTGGTGCTGAAGCATCTATACCTGTTATGGAAGGCAAGGCTATACTATTTAAACAATTTGCAGATGTAGATGCTTTTCCAATTTGTCTAAAGACCAATAATGTAGATGAGATAGTTAAATCTGTGGAGTTGATGGAGCCTGTATTTGGAGGTATAAATTTGGAAGATATATCTTCTCCAAGATGCTTTGAGATAGAAGAGAGACTAAAAAAATCTTTAGGTATACCCGTATTTCATGATGACCAACATGGAACAGCAATAATTGTTGCAGCAGCTATAATAAATTCAATAAAATTAATTGAAAATAAAAAAATAGAAGATTTGGAAATAGTCATAAACGGAGCAGGGGCTGCTGGTATAGCTATAGCAAAGATACTACTTAATATGAATGTTAAGAATATAGTATTATGTGATAGAAGTGGTGCATTAGAAGCTAGCATAGAAAATCTAAATTATGTTCAAAAAGAAATGTTAGAAGTAACAAATATAAGAAATGAAAAAGGTTCTTTAAAAGATATTATAAAAGGAAAAGATGTATTTATAGGTGTTTCAGGTCCAGGAGCTGTTACAAAGGAAATGGTTGAAAGTATGTCTGAAAAGCCAATAATATTAGCAATGGCAAACCCTACTCCAGAGATAATGCCAGAAGAAGCTAAGCTAGGTGGAGCATTCATAATGGGAACCGGTCGTTCAGACTTCCCTAATCAAGTCAATAATGTTTTGGCTTTCCCTGGAATATTTAGAGGGGCACTTGATGTTAAAGCTAAAGAGATTAATGAAGAGATGAAGATAGCTGCTGCATATGCAATCGCCAATACTATAAGTGATGAAGAGATATGTCCAGAGTATATATTACCAGATGTCTTTAATAAAAATGTTGTAAAAAATGTTGCTGAAGCAGTTAAAGAAGCAGCAATAAAAACTAAAGTAAATAGAATATAATTTTTTATAAATTATTAAAAACTAAAAATAAAAAGACTAATGAAATTATGTCCAGTGGAATGATTTTATTAGTCTTTTTATTTTTAATATGACACAATAATGTCATATTAATCTTGATATAATTTGAATATGGTTAGGAGCCAAAGAAAAATATAAGGAGTGATTTAAAATGGAAGAAATTAAATTTTGCCAATGTTGTGCTATGCCAATGGGACAAACTGATGAATTATATGGGACAAATAAAGATGGAAGTAAAAGTACTGATTACTGTAGCTATTGTTTTAAAGATGGTGAATTTATAGCAGATATAAGTATGGAAGATATGATAGAGGTTTGTATACCTCCTATGCTTGAAAGTAATAAAGGCATGACTGAAGATGAAGCAAGAACAATGATGAATAGTTTCTTTCCGACATTAAAACGTTGGAAGTAAATTTATACAAAATTCGTAGATAGCATAAAATTTATAAAAATTAATAATAAATATATTGATTCTGAATGCTGATTAGATTTATT
This sequence comes from Clostridioides sp. ES-S-0108-01, assembly GCF_020662285.1. NCBI lineage: Bacteria > Bacillati > Bacillota > Clostridia > Peptostreptococcales > Peptostreptococcaceae > Clostridioides > Clostridioides sp. ES-S-0108-01. The sequence continues at coordinate 31,228 of NZ_JADGMN010000022.1, forward strand.
TAAATAATGTATTAGGTAAGTTTACAAGGAAGTGTATGCAGAAGAATATAAAATATGATATTAACAACAAGTGGTATACCTCATGACATACCACTTGTTGTTGGCTGAGAGTTCAGTTCTTATTGTATGGTTAAATCTACATTATCCTCAAACGGCAAAGTTTAAAATATGTTCTTTCTACGCTATTTATCTATCCATGTCTTTTTTTACCTCAAGATTTATCTGATTAAGAATCTTTAGCCAATTATCAGATTAAAAAAGAAGTAAATATGAAATAGAAAATATCTTTCATTTTTACTTCTTTTTTTACAGTATAAAATTTTTATTCTACTTTAGATAAGTTCCTTCTTCATTTTGATAAATTAATCCTTTTTTCATAAGCACTCCAAGAGCACGTTTAAAATTTTTCTTGCTTGAATTAAATAATATAGAAATATCTTTAGGGTCAGACTTATCATTAAATCTCATATATCCATCAGAGCCATCTAAATAACTTAAAATTTTATTTTCTAAAGTATCAAGTTCATCTTTTCTATTTCCTCTAGGAGAAAGCCCTAGTTTTCCATCTTCATATACCTTTATAACATGTAAATTTTCAAGAACATCACCAGTTTTTAATTCAGTAAAGTATTCATTATGAAGTATTACACCAGCATATTTATTATCTACACATATCATAGCAGAATTATTAGTTTGAAATCCATATACAACTCCAGTTACTATATCTCCTACATTGTAAGTATGGTCTGTTAATAGATATGAATCTATATCTGTAGTAGCAGCAATTCTTTTACTTTTATCCAAATATATATAAAATAAATATTTTTCGTCTCTAAATAATGGATAAGTCTTAGCTTTAAAAGGAACTAGTATGTCCTTAGGAAGACCCATATCTATAAAAGTGCCAATGTCTGTATTATCAACTACTTTCAAATATGCTACATCCCCAACCTTCGCCAAAGGAGGTATTAAAGTTGCAGCAGTTCTGTCATCAGAATCTTTAAATATGAAAGCATCTACTTCATCACCTATATTTATTTCATTTTTTCCGATTAATCTATTATGAAGAAGTATATCGTCTTTTGTGTTATTAGTTTGTCCATCCAAAAAATATCCAAATTCAGTTTTTCTTTTTACTGTAAGTTTATTAAAATCACCTATGTTTATCAAATTAAAATCATCCTCTCATTTTATATTTATAATTTAGCCATAATATACTTATTGTAGTAGTTTGTCACAGTATCTATATTAGTATTAGTGAAATTTACAATAAATAATATAGTTATTTATGTATTTTTCAATTCTCTAGCTTCTTATATAGTATAAACTCCAATTTCTTTTTTGTCTTTAGGTTTTACTAAAATTTTTACAAAATAAGTTAAAAAGTATTGAAATAAAATTTCTTTTAAAGTATAATTGGTATATACCAAAATTGGTATATACCATATTGAAAAGTGGTGACTATATGAAAATAGTAAATAAATCTAGTAGCATACCATTGCATACTCAATTAAGTTCAATAATAAGAGAGATGATAGAAACTGGTGAGCTTAAAGAGGGCGATGCAATAATGCCAGAAAGAGAACTTTGTAACATACAAAATGTAAGTCGTATGACAGTAAATAAAACTATTGTTGGATTAGTTACAGAAGGTCTTCTTTATAGGGTACAAGGTAAGGGGACATTTGTTGCAAAGCAAAAAAAGAAGTATCAGTTTTCAAATGTAAAAGGTTTTACTGATGTCATGAAAGAAAAGGGAGTAGACATAAAAACGGATATATTATCCTTTGAGATGGAACTACCAGATGATTTAGTTAAAAGAAAGCTTGGAATAAGCGATAATACCACAAATATATATAAGATTGTTAGACTTAGATATACTGATGGAGAACCATTTGGATTAGAAATAGTATATCTATCAGAAGAAATGTGTAAGGGTCTTACAAAAGGGATATTAGATAATTCTTCATTATATAGGGTTTTAAATGAAAAATATGGCTATAAGATACAAAAAGCTGAACAAGTAATGGAGCCAGTAATACTTTCAGATGAAGAAAGTAAGCTTCTAGAAACAGACGAAGGTGCTTTAGCTCTTAAACTTCATAGAAATTCCTATAATAGAGAAGGTAACCCTATAGAATATACCATATCAATATTTAGAACAGATAAATACCAATATGAAATAGTATTGAGTGAGTAGGTGAATAATATGAAATGTTTAATTAATGGAAAGATAATATTAAAAAATCAAATCTTAGAAAATAAAGTATTAGTATTTGATGAAAAAATAATTGATATAGCCGATAGCATACCAAAAGATTGTGAAGTTATAGATGCTGATGGAAAATATATATCTCCAGGGCTTATTGATATTCATATACATGGAAACATGGGGAAAGATACAATGGATTCAACTGATGAATCTATTGAAACAATTTCAAAGTCAATAATGAGACATGGAGTAACATCTTTTCTTCCAACTACAATGACTATGGATAAAGAACATGTTTATGATGCACTTGAAGTTATTAAAAAAGCCCAAAATAGAAAGCTTGAAGGGGCGCAGGTATTAGGAGCACATTTAGAAGGTCCTTTTATAAATGAAAATTATAAGGGGGCACAAAATGAAAAGTTTATAATAAATTCAAAATACGAATTTATAAAAGAATACAAAGATGTTATAAAAGTTATAACTTATGCTCCAGAAAAAGACATTGATTTTGATTTTACTAGAGAAATAAAAAGATGTACAGATATAGTTTTATCTATTGGTCATAGTAATGCAAATTATGAGCAAGCTAAAGAAGCTATAAACTTAGGGGTAACAAATGTAACTCATATGTTCAATGCAATGACTGGTTTAAACCATAGAGACCCAGGTGTTGTTGGTGCAGCACTTACAACTGATGTGTACAGTGAGTTAATAGCAGATACAATCCATATAAATAAAGATTTATTTCAATTTATATTAAACAATAAGGGGAAAGAAAGACTGATTTTAATAACAGATTCTATAGAAGCTGGTGGTCTTGAAGATGGAAATTATGCTCTTGGAGGTCAGAAAGTCATAGTTAAGGGTAATGAAGCTAGACTTGAAAATGGAGCATTAGCTGGAAGTGTGTTGTCTTTAAATAAAATGGTATTTAACTTCTTAGATAATACAAATCTTAAAGTGAATGAAGCGATTAATTTAGCATCTTTAAATCCCGCAACATATCTAGGTATAAATGGCAAAAAAGGAAGCTTAGAAATAGGTAAGGATGCAGATATAGCTATATTTGATGAGAACTTAGATTGCAAGATGACGCTTTGCTTGGGAAAAGTTGTATATAAAAATATATAATTTATAAAGATAAATTTTAAATAAAAGCAATATAAAAAATAATAATAAATTAAACTTATAGCAGTTAAAGTATTAGCTAAAATTTAGGAGGAACAAAATGAGAATATTAGTATGTAAAGATTATGATGGAATGAGTAAAAAAGCAGCTGAGATGATAGCAGCTCAAATAGTTTTAAAACCAAATTCAATATTGGGACTAGCTACAGGAAGTACACCAGTAGGTATGTATAGAGATTTAGTAAAAAAATACAATGATAATATAGTAGATTTTTCAGATGTGATGAGCTTTAATTTAGATGAATATTATAAGTTACCAATATCTAATGACCAAAGTTATGATTATTTTATGAAAGAGAATCTATTTAATCATGTAAACATCAAGCCAGAAAATACTCATCTACCAAATGGAATGGTTGATGATATTGAAAAAGAATGTATAAACTATGAAAAGTCTATAGATGCAGTTGGTGGTATAGATGTACAAGTACTTGGAATAGGTCGTAATGCTCATATAGGTTTTAATGAACCTGATAATAAATTTGCAAAAAGAACTCATGTGGTTGAACTTACGGAATCTACAATAGAAGCTAATGCAAGATTCTTTAAATCAAGAGAAGATGTTCCTAAAAAGGCTGTAAGTATGGGGATTGGTTCAATATTAAAGTCTAAAAAAATATTACTTTTAGCTTCAGGAGAAGAAAAAGCTGATGCAGTGTATAAAACTGTTTATGGAGATATAACTCCAGAAGTTCCTGGTTCTATACTTCAACTTCATAAAGATACTATAGTTATAGTAGATGAAGCAGCGGCAAGTAAATTGAATCCAAAAGATTATAAATTAGTATAAGAATAGAATGTAGTTTAAGTAAAAAATAGCTGTCTTTAAATAATTAAGTTTATTTAGGGACAGCTATTTTTATTAAAATTAGTTAGTTATTATCTTTTACAAAAGCTCGTTATCAAGAAGTATCCAAATAATATATTAAAAATTATTATATTTCTATCCTAAGCGTAACAAACTCTATAATAATTTATTTTTGCCTTAAAATTGCCTTAAAATCTAAATAAGTTTAAAACTAATGTGATGTGAAAAGCTGATATAATTTAAATAGTAGTAAAAAAATAAGATTTAGATTATATATATTGAGATTTAATTGTTTAATCAATATATTTACACTATTCAATTTAAATTAAAAGTCTATTAAGGAGTGAGTTTTATGCAGAAGTTAATTTATATAGCAGATGATGAAGATAATATAAGAAATTTGGTAAAGACATTCTTAAAAAATGAAGGTCATGATGTTATGGATTTTAAAACAGGTGATGAACTTTTAGAACAATTTAATATAAAAGAATGTGATTTAGTAATACTAGATATAATGATGCCTGGCTCAAGTGGTTTTGAAGTATGCACAAAACTTCGTGAGAAAAGTACAGTTCCAATAATCATGCTTACTGCAAGAGATACAGATATAGATTATATTACAGGAATAACCTTGGGTAGTGATGATTATTTTACAAAGCCATTTAGCCCAATGTCTTTAGTTATGAGAGTAAAATCTATATTTAGGAGGATAGAATTTGAAAAGAAACAAAATTATGATAAGTACAGCGACTTGGTAGATATGGAATTGAAATTTGGAGATGTGACAATAAATAAAAAAAATAAAATAGTTACAAGTAAAAATATAAATATAGACCTTACACCAAATGAATATAATCTATTAACGTATTTATTTGAAAATAGAGATAGAGCAGTTTCTAGAGATGAATTATTAAACAAAATATGGGGATATGATATAGAGGTTGAGACAAGGGCTGCTGATGATACAGTGAAGAGATTACGTAAAAAAATTTTAGATACAAATATTTTAATAGAAACTGTATGGGGATTTGGATTTAGATTAAAGGAGAAAAATTAAGATGGAAAATAAAAATGACAAAAATATATTTGGAAAGATTAAATCCACATTTAAATTAAAATTCTCAAAGAAAAATATAAGCATAAAAACTAGGATTTTGTTGAGCATATTGTGTTTAATAATTATAGTTTTTATGATAATATTAGTATCTTTTAACGTATTGCTTGATACATATATAAAAACAACTGCAAATGAAGAGTTGACAAAGTCTACAGAAATAGTAGAACATATGGATAGTAATTTTAGACCGATTAAGCCTCCTCAAGATGATGGAAATCTTCCTCCAAAAGCATTATCTAATTTTATGAGAAATGTACAAGATAAAGTTAGGATGGCAGAAACACAATCAGAGGCTGATGCTATGGTGGTTGATTCCAAGTATAACTTGATATTTCCAACAAGAGAGATGATTTTTTAAAAAATATTGATGAGATGGAGTCGATTAGAGAGTGCATTCAAAGTGAAAAATTAGATTTAAACTCAGATGAAAATACACGCATATCTACCAGAAATAAGGATTACTATATTTCAACAGTAAAAATTACTAGTATATATGGTGAGCAAGATAAGTATCTTATACTTTTTATAGATATATCAAAAACTCTAAATCTAACTCAAAAGATAAATACTGTATTAATATCTGTAATGTGTTTTGCTGGAATATTAGCAATATTTACAGCTGTAATTTTATCTGAGAAAATTGCCAAACCCATAAAAGAGCTGTGTGAATTTGCAAAAAAAATGGGTCAAGGAGATTTCAAAAGAACCTACTTTGATTTTTCAGATAAAGAATTAGTAGAACTTTCAACTATTATGAATAAGAGTGCTGAATATCTTGATAAGTATGATAATGAACAAAAAATATTTTTTCAAAATGCATCTCATGAATTGAGGACACCACTTATGTCTATTAAAGGCTATGCAGAAGCTATAAAGTATGATGTTATAGATAGTAAGCATGCAAGTGATATAATACTTGAAGAAAGTGATAGGTTAAGTGATATGGTTGAAGACTTATTATACATTTCTAAAATAGATAATATAACTAAAGATTATGAACTTGTAGAATGTGATTTAAGAGAAGTACTTTCAAATTGTGGAGCTAGGCAAAATGTGAGGGCTATAAATAAGGGCATAGAACTTATTTATGAGTTTGATGAAGAAATGGTTCTATTTGAATGTGATGAAAAAAACATTTCCAAAGCGTTTATGAATCTTATAGAAAATGCTTTGAGGTATGCTAAGAGTGAAATAAAAATAGCATGCAAGTATAATCAAAGAAATATAGTTGTGATAGTAGAAGATGATGGAATTGGAATCAACAAAGAAGATTTACCTCATGTTTTTGAAAGGTTTTATAAGGGAGTAGGGGGGAATCATGGAATTGGACTATCAATAGTTAAGTCCATTGTAAATAAGCATGGTGGACGTATATACGTAGAAAATGGTAAAAAAGGAGCTAAGTTTACTATATTATTTAAGTTATAAAAAAATTAAAGAAAATATAGAGATGTTGTAAATAGAGATTCATGTGAGAGTAAGATTTTCATGCTACTATGTAGCTATAGAAAGGTGGATTGATTATGAATTTATTAATCTATAAACGATTTATAAAGTATGCAAGACTACAAGCAGTTTTTCTTGGAGGTATAGGAGTTGCTCTTTTATTATTTCCCAAATTTTTACTTGGGAGTATGTTTTATGTAATTGTTGGATATATAATTTTGAGTGGTGTTTTGCTTATTATTGATTTTATCAGAGAAAAGACAACTAAATCTATTCTTAATTATGGAAGTCTTGTTTTAGCGAGTTTACTTATTGTGTTTGGCTGTACCTCAATTGTTTTTTCACGTTATTTAGTCAATGTATCGCCTATTTATCTTGATGCATTGTTACTCATTAAAGCTTTTATATACTTTGTGATTGCTTTGTGTGCTACTACATTCTGGCAGAAAAGTATCTTAGCTATTTTTGCAAGTATAGCTCTTTTAGGGGGGGATGGCTGCTGTTATTTTTACATTTGGATTTGGTATTGGAGGTATTGTAGGTCTTACACGAGTTTCAGGATTTGCCTCATTGCTTTCGTGTATATATATACTTGTAGCATATCTAATTCATAAAAGATGTTAATCTGTATATTTTTATATGTTTCAGTGAAATTAATTAATATAAGCTTACTTACACCTTTTTAATTAAATGAATTACCACATATGACCATACATTCTTAGTTTATATAGACATAACCAAGGAATATAGAAAGCCTCTACATTCATATTCTTCTCCAAAGAAAAAGATGTTTTCGTAATCAAATTTATAAAATTGATATCTTTCCAGTCTAATATTTTACAGTTTAACTTCTGCTGAGATTTGGGTTAGATATTCATTAGAATCTCTAACACTTATGTCATATAGTAGATATTCTTCATAAATAAAATCCCCCATACATAAATTATTCTGATTAAAAAAATTTAATAACTTTTCATAAGTTTTGTAAATAGTTTCATAACTTCCTTTATGATAAGCAATTACATAAAGCCCTTTTGGCTTGATTGATATAGGATATTTCTTGTATTCTTTATTGACTTTTGTAAATAAATATGAATATGATTCAAAATCTTTATTAATTATATCTTCACCCTTAATGATTGAGCCAATCGTACCATAATCACTCAATTCATAGTTATCCATAAAGTTAATACATTCATATAAAAAATTTTCTTCTTCATCTTCAAAAAATTGTTCTTTATATGTAATAGGCGTTTTGACTAAGTACTCTTCTTCATGTTCTTCTAAAGTAATAGTATTCGCATCTATATTACATGCATTTTTAGTGAATGAAATTGTAGACTCCATTAGAGCCTGAATATTATTTAGTTTTTCAATTTCGTTGTTAATATCAATAGTTTTCTTTTCTAAAAGTTCAATTAGTAAATTAGGAGTTCGATTGTCTATATAAGCTTTAATTTCTTTTAAAGGCATTTTGACTTCCTTAAGTGAAGAAATTATACCAAAAATGCTTAATTGATGGTATGAGTAGTATCTATATCCATTTTCTTTTTTTAATTCTGGAGAGAAAAGACCTATATCATCATAATAGAAAAGTGTTTTTTTATTGACTCCACAAATCTTTGCGAATTCTCCAGTTGTAAAATAATTTTTTGAAACTTGACTCATAATTATAATTCCTCCTTGACTATCCTGTTACAGTATAGTTTATCATAATATTTTGTAAAGGAGTGTGAATATATGAAAAAATTAATTCGTTTTTTAAGACCATACAGAGTTTTAATTGTTATAGTTTTGATATTTACGTTTTTGCAAACACTTGGAACTTTATATATACCAACACTTACAGCAAGTATAGTAAATAATGGTGTAGTAAAAGGAGATATAGATTATATTGTAAAAACAGGTTTAATAATGTTGATAGTAGCTGGTATAACAGCTTTATCAGCTGTGTTGGTTTGTAAAGTATCAGCAAATCTATCATCTGGATTTTGTAGAGATATTAGAGAAGCAGTATTTATAAAATCACAAGATTTGTCAATAAATGATTTTAATAATATAGGCACAGCTTCAATGATTACTAGAAGCACTAGTGATATTACTTTAATAGGTCAATCTGTATTTATGTTTATTCAATTAGTATTACCAGCACCAATTATAACAGTTTCTGGTCTATTCTTAGCATATTCTATAGATAAAGTAATGACAATTATTATTGTTGTAGTGATGTTTCTATTCATGTTATCAGCCTTTTTGGTTGGTAAAAAGCTTATCAAGTTGTTTAAAATGATGCAAGTAAAAATGGATAATATGAATAGAGTATTACGTGAGGTAGTAACTGGAGTAAGAGTTATAAGAGCTTTTAATAGAAGCCGTTTTGAAAAAAAGAGATTTGATAAGACTGCAATAGATTATTCTGAAACAGCAATTTCAATAAATAAAATATTTGCAGTACTTATGCCTATTGTGATGTTAATAATGAATTTGGGTATAGTAAGTATTATTTGGTTTGGTGGGATGCGAGTAAGTAATGGGAATATGGAGATAGGTCATATAATGGCACTTGTTGAGTACTGTATCTTAATCCTATTTTATTTAATCATGGGAGTAATGGTGTTTATGTATATACCTAGAGCAGGTGCTTGTGCAGATAGAGTAAATCAAATATTAGATATAGAACCTGAAATTGTAGATGGAAATGGCTGTAAAGATATTATTTCAGAGAGAGGTCATTTAGTATTTAAAAATGTAACATTTTCATATGCTCAATCAGAAGAACCTGTTTTAAGTAATATAACATTTGAAGCAAAATCTGGAGAAGTAACTGCAATTATAGGAAGTACTGGTTCAGGTAAATCTACTATTGCAAATATAATACCACGTTTTTTTGAAATTCAATCTGGAGAAATATCTATAAATGGTCAAGATATTAAGAACATGTCTCAAAAAGAGCTTAGAGATAAGATTGGATTTGTACCACAAAAAGCCTTTTTATTTAGTGGGACAATAGAAGAAAATATAAGATATGGAAAAGAAGATGCAAGTATTGAAGAAGTAGAACATGCTGCAAGTATAGCTCAAGCTGATGAGTTCATTTCTGATATGGAAGATAAGTATGACTCATTTGTAGCACAAGGTGGAAATAATTTATCAGGTGGTCAAAAACAGAGAATATCCATTGCAAGAGCATTGGTTAGAAAGCCTGAAGTATATGTCTTTGATGATAGTTTTTCTGCATTAGATTTTAAAACAGATAAAAGACTTAGAAAAGCATTGAAGAATGAAATTAAAGATTCATCAGCTATAATTATAGCACAGCGTATAAGTACAATCATGGATGCTAATCAAATTATAGTTTTGAATGATGGAAAAATTGTAGGTATTGGAAAACATAAAGATTTACTTGAAAATTGTGAAGTTTATAAGCAAATTGCAGATTCCCAGCTTAGTAAAGAAGAACTTGCATAGTGTGAAGAATTAATCTGTGTATTTGGAGGTGTAATATGAGTGAAAAAAGAACAGAGAAACAAGATATAGAAGTACTTAGTTTTGAAGATGGTATGTCAGCAGAAAAAGCTAAGGATGCAAAAAAAACTACTAAAAGATTATTAAAATACATGGCAAAACAAAAGTTTAAAATATTAATTATTTTTATTTCAGTATTGATAAGTTCAGCACTTACAGTTTTAGCACCTATGATTATGGGAAAAGCTATTGACCAGTTATTTAATGGAATTAAAACTGCACTTCAAACAGGTACAAAATTCAGTGTGAATTTTAGTACTATGGGAGGCATAATATCAATACTTCTAGGGTTGTACTTGATTAGTGCAATATTTATATATATACAACAATATATTATGTCAGGAGTTGCACAAAATTTAGTACTTAACATGAGAAAAGACTTGAGTGATAAACTCAATAAACTTCCTCTTAAGTACTATGATTCCCATAAAAAGGGAGAAACACTTAGCATAGTTACAAATGATTTAGAAAAAGTAGCAGATAGTTTACAAGAAGGATTGATGCAACTTATTACAGCAGTAGTCACAGTAGTTGGTTCTATTGTAATGATGATAATTATAAGTGTACCACTTACGATAGTATCAGCTGTAACATTGGTTGTTTCACTGGGTATTACTGTTGTAATTGCAAGAAAATCACAAGAAAGATTCTCAGAAAATCAGAAGGCACTAGGAGAATTAAATAGCAATATAGAGGAGATATTTACTGGTCAAATAGTGGTTAAAGCGTTTAGCAAAGAAAAAGATACTATAAAAAATTTCAAAACATTAAATCAAAATCTTTATAATGCTAGTAGAAAAGCTCAATTCTCGTCATATGCAATATCTCCAATTATTAGATTTATAAATCAAATTGGGTATGTTATTATAGCAGTTGTAGGTGGTGTATTTGCATCAACTGGAGCAATGACCCTTGGTAGTATACAAGCTTTTATTCAGTATGTAAATCAAGCATCAGAGCCTACTACAGAGATATCTTATATTGTAAATATGCTTCAAGCAGCAATTGCATCTGCAGAGAGAGTTTTTACAGTTATGGATGAAGTAGAAGAAATAAAGGATAAAGAAGATTCAAAAGTTATCAACATGCCTAAAGGAAAAGTAGAATTTGAGCATGTTAAATTTGGATATAGTGATGATTCTATTCTTATGAAAGACATTAATATTAAATTGAATGCAGGGGATAAAATTGCAATTGTTGGTCCTACAGGAGCTGGAAAGACAACTCTTGTAAATTTACTTATGAGGTTTTATGAGATACAAGATGGAAGAATTACTATTGATGGTGTTAATATAAAAGACTTAAAGCGTGGAGGACTTAGAACTATGTTTGGTATGGTTCTTCAAGATACATGGCTGTTTAATGGAAGTATAAAAGAAAATATTGCATATAGTAAGTCAGATGCTACAATGGAGGAGATTGTAAGAGCAGCAAAATCAGCAAGAGTAGATTACTTTATAAGAACCTTACCTCAAGGATATGATACTATATTGACTGAGGATGCTTCTAATTTATCTCAAGGACAAAAACAGCTTCTAACAATTGCCAGGGCAATACTTTCAGACCCGTCAGTGTTAATTCTTGATGAAGCAACATCTAGTGTGGATACTAGAACAGAAGTGGAGATTCAAAAGGCAATGAATAACTTAATGAAGGGAAGAACTAGTTTTGTTATTGCACATAGATTATCAACTATTCGTGATGCAGATTTAATATTAGTAATGAAAGAAGGTACTATTATCGAACAAGGAAATCACAAGGAACTTATTGAGAATAAAGGATTTTATGAAGAACTTTATAATAGCCAATTTTCAAGTGAATATGACGAAGAAGTTGTGTAATTGATAACATTATTTATATGTGATTTTAAGTATAATCAAAATAATTAGGATGATAATAAAGGCGTTGTCTCAAAGCTGTGCTAAGATTGTATCATAAGAAAAATAGAGATAGTAAGAATTGTTTTAATAATTAAAAATAACCTCACTATCTCTATTTAGATTCTTAAAAAACTCTTTTATGGAGTCACTCTTCCTTGAATATTTTTTTCAAAGCTATATCCAATATCTAAGACCTTTTTATCCTCACCAGACAGTGTCATAAACGTAACACCAATAGGAGTACCCTTTCCATCTACTCCAAATGGTACATTTAATTCAGGATATCCTGATGCTGATGCCATTGTAGAACCAGAACTATTTAAAAAAACAATAGCATCTAAGTTCTTTTCTCTAAAAGTTTTATTAAGGACTGATTTTGATTTCTGGATTGAATCATCTATTTGATTCATGTTACTTTTTTCCACTTTATTAGCTTCTTCCAATAAGTCTTGACCATATTTAATTCTTCTTTTGGAGTCAGCATTATTAAATTTAATTAAGTCACTCAATTTTTTTATTGGCATATTATACTTGTTAGCGAAGTCTTCAAAGTCTTTTTTAAAGGATAAGTTGATAGTATTTATTATGCCAATGCCTTCTTCATTGAGACTAATGGGAACAACAGTGACATTCATATTTTCTAATTCTTGTTTTATATTTTTAAGAATCTTTTTATCATTATACTCATAGCTTAATAATCCAATTTTCATACCATTTAGTAATTTACTGTCAAATTCCAATGATATATTTTCGTTTGAAATCGCATTGTAAGCAATTGCTACATCTTGTACTGTTTTTGCTATTGGACCTGCTGTATCAATTTTTTTGACTAGTGGTATAATTCCATCATTAGATATTTTGTCTCTGGATGGTTTAAATCCCACTACTGAATTTGCTGATGCTGGAGCTACAATGGAACCATCTGTTTCTGTTCCTATGGAGATTGGAACTATATTTGCAGTAACAGAAACTGCACTACCACTACTGGAACCAGATGGAGAGATTTTTAAAGGCCCAAAAGGATTAACTGTTTGACCTTTTTTACCACTATACCCGCTAGGCATTATTCCTGAAATATAATTTGCGAATTCAGACAGATTATTTTTTCCCAATATAATAGCACCTTGCTTTTTCAAATCTTTTACTAAATTAGCATCTTCATTAGGAATAAAATCTGCAAAGGCAACAGTACCTGCACTTGTTGGCATATTAGAGGTATTAATATTATCCTTTAACATGACAGGAATACCAAAAAGTGGAGAAGGTATTATTTTATCCTGTGAAGACAATTTTAATCTCTCTGAATCCATATTTCTGGCATCAGCAATTGCATCTGGATTTACTTCTACCACAGAATTATATCCATGTTTAGTTTGGTCTATCGTTTTAATTCTATAAAGATATATTGCTGTAATTTCCTCATAAGTTATTATTCCATTTTCTACTGATTTTTGGATTTCATCAATACTCTTTTCAACTACATATTTTTCTTTATTAGCCACTATACTATCTATATCTAATTTACTCAATTGTTGATTTATAGATTTAATTAGTTTATCATTTTGATAAGAAATCCATTCTTCTCCAGGTGGAATAACGTTTTTGATGTATGCATATACACAAATTAAAAGGATTGAAATAAATATGATTATTCCAATAATAATCTTTTTTTTCATATTTTACCTCCGAAATTGTATTTGTTCTAATTGTTTACTAATATAGGTTACTATCTATCAATTTAAATATCAATTGCATATCAATAGAATTTATAACTCTATGTATCGTAAATTAAGCTAGGAATTATTTACTAATGAGCTATATATGACGAAATAATAATACTGTTCTTACAAAAATCTCAATATAGAAAGTATTCCCTAAAAAGATACAATATAGTATAGTAACAAATTATAAATTTTTACATATATATTAAATGGAGTTGCAACGAATAAATAAATATACTTATTTTAAATAAATCTATCTATTTTTAATTTTCAACAACTAAATCAATAAATAATTGCATAAGGGGACTAATCCACTTATTTTTATGATGACCACATACTGCAACAATACTCCTACCGTCTAACTCTGTATGTATTGCACATAGTTCTCCTGTCTTCAAATCATCTTCTACTGCAAACGTAGGAAGATATGATATTCCCATATCATTTTTCACTAAATTTTTAATAGTAGGTATACTCCAAAGTTCAATTGTATGGTCTAGAATAATATTCTTTTCATTTAAATATGATTCAAACATCTGTCTAAAAATGCATGCTGGTTCATCTATTATGAAAGGAATATTTAATTCTTGGTTTGGAGTAATAAAATCAGGAAATTGTTTTTTTACTTTTGGTGATGCAACTAGTGTTAAAGGTGATTCTCCAACAGTATAGGTAGAAATAGAATTTCTTAAGCCTCCAATATCTTTATAAAATATCCCTAAATCAATGCTTCCTGCAAGCAAAGAATTTCTAATATCATAGCAATTCATTGAGCGAAGAAATAGTCGGGCATTTGGTGCCATTTCATGAAATTGTTTTAAGATAGGAGGCATTTTATAACAAATAAGACTTTCTCCCATTGCTATATGCAAATCACCACGTAACTCAGATAAGTCAGTACCAAAATTCTTCATTTTATCAACAGAACATAGAACATCATCCACATAAGGTATTAGATTTTTACCAGCTTTAGTTAGAACCATTTTTCTTCCTATTTTTTCAAATAAATGTGTAGATAGTTCTTGTTCTAGCTGTTGTACTTGAAATGTTATTGTTGATTGTGTGTAATTGAGCTTATTTGCTGCTTTAGAAAAACTGCCTTCCTCTATTATGGTTTTAAAAGTTTGTAGGTATTTAAGATACATATTTAACCTCATTTCATTCAATATAATTGAAGTATAAATTTAAATATTTCGATTTTTTTATGATTTAATTTATAGCATTATAATATAAAAGGAGATTGATTGCAAGTGTTGAGTGAAGTTTTATTATCTTTTTTTGCTTTCTAAAACTACTATTTGTTAGCCATCCAGAATCTAATACTATATAAAATTCAATTTTCAAATGAAGATATAAGATATTATTAAAAATTAGATAAATAAATTTACATTTATTTTTTCAATCTAATCTTATTTGCCACATATATGCCATAAAGATGCACTTATTTTACGGAGATTTAACGAAGTCAAGTGAAGTATACTCTAAATATAAAATAAATCAAACATATTTAAATGAATTGAGAGGTGATAATAATGGATAAGAAGTTAAACTATAGATTTGAGATGAAACACAAAATAACTGAAGCAGATGTACTAGCTTTAAAATCAAGACTTTATCCAATAATGAAGAAAGATAGAAACGCATCAAAAGATGGAAAATATCTTATCAGAAGTTTGTATTTTGATACACCTGAAGATAAAGCACTTTTAGATAAGTTAAATGGAGTTGCAATGAGAGAAAAGTTTAGAATAAGATTTTATAACAATGACCCTTCTTATATAAAGTTGGAAAAAAAAATAAAGCATTATAATATGACATCAAAGTTATCAGTTAGTTTAACAAAAAAAGAAGTAATAAAGATACTGAATAATGACATTGAATTTCTAAAAGAATCGACAAATTGTTTATTAAGAGAATTTTATTTAAAAGTAAAATGTGAAAGGTTGGAGGCAAAAAGTATTGTTGATTACGATAGAGAAGCCTTTATTTATCCGGTTGGAAATGTTAGGGTTACAATTGATAGCGATATTAAAACCTCTGTAAATTCAACAGATTTATTTAATAAAGATTTACCAACTGTTTCAGTAGTTGATGAGAATATGACTGTATTAGAGGTTAAATACGATGAATTTATACCAGATTTTATAAAGGATTTAATTCAAATTAATAAAACTACTTCTACAGCAGTTTCAAAGTATGCTTCAAGTAGATTGTATATTTAAAAATAAAATCTAAGATTTATATTAATCAATACATCAATAAAGCTAAAAAAAGAATAAATTAACAAATAAATTAAAAAATAGGAAGGATGATTTTAATTATGACATTTAACGATATTTTTAAATCAAGTTTTATAGAAAACGTATCAGGTTTTTCATTTATAGATAGTACTTTAGCACTAGGTTCAGCATTTTTAGTGGGTTTGTTTATATATATGGTTTATAAAAAGACATATATGGGAATTATGTATTCTCGACCATTTAATGTTTCGCTTGTAGCACTTACAATGCTTACAACTTTTGTAATATTAGCAGTTACATCAAACGTAGTTTTATCTCTAGGTATGGTTGGTGCTTTATCTATAGTAAGATTTAGAACAGCAATTAAAGACCCAATGGATTTAGTATTTCTATTTTGGTCATTGGGTTCAGGAATAGTTTTGGGAGCAGGTTTGATTCCATTAGCTGTTATGGGTTCAGTAATTATGGGATTGATTTTAATATTCTTTTCAAATAAAACAATATCTGAAACACCATATATATTGATGGTAAATTGTAATGTGGAGCTTCAATGATAATCATGTCTATTATGTTAGTGGGTGTATCAAAGATAAACCAAAGAAGATTTATAAAGTCAAAATAGAATAATACACAAATAATATTGATACTGTTAAGTAAATCCTTACTTAGCAGTATTTTTTGTAAAAATTTATATAGTTTTTGTATTGCCTCTTTGTATCTTGTTAAATACCAATATATCCTGGTTTTACTATTTTTTATTTCATAAATCTCATTTCTGAACTGAAACTTATTTAGTTAATCCATAAATACAAAGGTTATAAATTTTATCATTTTTAACAACTGCTTTTTTCATAATGCCTTCTAATGAAAAATTGTTCTTTTCTAAAACTCTTCTAGAAGCAATGTTTGGCTCATAAACCAATCCAGTGATACGAATAATATCTAATTCTAAAAAAGCAATGTCACATATTTTCTTTACCGCTTCTGTCATAATTCCATTTGACCAACTACTTGTAAGAAGTAGATAACCAATTTCTGCATCTTTTTCATAAACATCTGATTTTTGTTCAATAGAAATATTGCCGATAATATTTTCGTCAACTGTAATTGAACGAAATACTCCATCTTTTCCATCATGCTCAAGTACCATATTTAACCACCAGTCAGCACTAGCTTTTGTATATGGGGATGGAATCCTATTTGAAAGATATTTTTTATCAACTAAATTACATAGTGATATAAGGCTTTCCTTATCATTTAAAGTCCATTTATTTAATTTTATATTCATACAAATTTCCCCCCATAAAATTCTAATTTATCTATTTTCCATATTTTATCATAAGCCTAGTTTAAAGTCATTCTTTTTCTGTTATCAGAGGAATATTCATCAATTTAAAAGTTCTTTATAGTTTTTGCTATGGAGGTTATAGAAATAATGGCAATAATAAATTATGAAAATCACTTAACTCAATAAGAGGTACTATAAAATATAGATTTCTAGCAATTTTTTATTTGTTCAATATTTTTAGGTAATAGAAGCCTTATTCTGTATTTAATGAATTAATTAATTTATAATTAGAGATACTAAACTTTATAAATATTAATATAAACACCTTTAAACTGTGTATTTTCTAAAGCCTTTAAAATACTTGTATTTATTCTAAATAAAAAAATAAAAAAATGTCAAAAAAACTCTTGTATTATATCCAAATTTTATATATAATTACCTATGTTGTTTAGAAATTTTAAACTCAATGTTTAGTAAACAAAATGTTTAGTAAAATAAAACAGAAACTAGGAGGTGCAACATGGATATAGGTGAAAAGATAAAAAGATTAAGAACAGAAAAACAACTGACCCAGGAGGAGTTAGCCAATAGATGTGAACTGTCAAAGGGATTTATTTCTCAATTAGAAAATAACTTAACATCACCATCCATAGCTACCCTTATAGATATACTTGAAATACTAGGTACAAATTTAAGGGAATTTTTTAATGAAATAGATGATGAAAGAATTAGTTTTACAAAAGAAGATATGTTTGAAACTGAAGACGAAGATTTAAAATATAAACTTAAGTGGTTAATTCCAAATTCACAAAAAAATGAAATGGAGCCAATAATAATAACATTGTATCCAGGAGGACAGTATAAAGAAGAAAAGCCACATGAAGGCGAAGAATTTGGATATGTATTAGCAGGCTCGATATATGTCCATATAGGCGAAAAGAAAAATAAGGTAAAAAAGGGAGAAAGCTTTTACTTTAGACCAAGAGCAAATCACTATATATCAAACGAAGGTAAAACGACAGCAAAAGTGATTTGGGTAAGTACGCCACCATCATTTTAGAATAGAGGTGTTTAATAATTGGTAGAAAATATAATAGAATTAAGGGATATATCTAAGCATTATGAGGAACTTACTGTTTTAGATAATTTCAATTTAGATATAAAGAAAAATGAATTTTTAACTTTACTTGGACCAAGTGGATGTGGAAAAACTACTACATTAAAAATAATAGCAGGATTTGAGTATGCTGATGATGGTAAAGTTTTATTTGAAGGTAAAGAGATAAACAATTTGCCACCATATGAAAGACAAGTAAATACAGTATTCCAAAAATATGCTTTATTTCCACATATGGATGTGTATGAAAATGTAGCTTTTGGACTAAAAATTAAAAAGACTCCAAAAGATGTAATAGATGCTAAAGTAAAAGAGGTTTTGAAACTTGTTGCACTAGAAGGATTTGAAAGACGACAAGTTGATTCATTAAGTGGAGGACAGCAACAGAGAATTGCAATAGCAAGAGCTTTAGTTAATGAACCGAAAGTATTGTTACTAGATGAACCACTTGGAGCACTTGATTTAAAGTTAAGACAAGAAATGCAAATAGAATTAAAGAGAATTCAAAAAAAATTAGGAATAACATTTGTGTTTGTAACTCATGACCAAGAAGAGGCTCTTACTATGTCAGATACTATTGTTGTAATGTACAAGGGCAAAATTCAACAAATGGGAACACCTCAAGATATATACAATGAACCTAAAAATTCATTTGTAGCTAAGTTTATAGGTGAAAGTAATATATTTGATGGAATTATGATAGAAGATTATAAAGTTAATTTCTGTAATAGAGATTTTGAGTGTGTTGATAAAGGCTTTGAAAAAAACGAAAATATAGAAGTAGTAATAAGACCAGAAGATATAAAAATGGTAAAGCCAGAAGAAGGTATGTTAAAGGGGAAAGTTACATCTACAGTGTTTAAAGGAGTGCATTACGAGATAGAGTTGAATGAAAATGGAAGATTGTGGATACTTCATAATACTAAAAATGCTGAGGTTGGAACAGAACTAGGCATGGACATATATCCAGAAGACATCCATATAATGAGAAAAGAGAATAACTAAGATGAAAAGAAAATCTTTCTTAGCATATCCATATGTAATTTGGAGCGCGATATTTGTAATAATTCCTTTAATACTAGTAGTATTTTTCAGTTTTACAAAAGAATCAGGTGGAGGTTATGCCTTTACACTTGAGAATTATAAAGAAGTAATCGACCCTATATATATTAAAGTTTTTGGGCGTTCTATTCTTTTAGCAGGAGGAGCGACATTGATATGCCTTGTAGTTGGTTATCCAGTGGCATATATAATTTCAAAAGCTCATGTAAGTAGAAGAGGTTCGTTAATATTATTATTTATTCTTCCTATGTGGATGAACTTTCTTTTAAGAACATATGCATGGGTTGCTATATTAGGAAAAAATGGACTTTTAAATACATTTTTAGGTTGGTTTGGAATACAACCATTGGCAATTTTATATACTAACGTTGCTATACTTTTAGGTATGGTATATAACTTTTTACCATTTATGGTACTTCCAATATACACTGCACTATCAAAGATGGATAATGATTTGATAAATGCTGCTCATGACTTGGGTGCAAATAATATGACAGTGTTTAGAAAAATTATATTTCCTTTGAGTTTGCCAGGTGTAATGTCTGGAATAACTATGGTATTTATGCCAGCAGTCACTACTTTTGCAATATCAAGGCTGTTAGGTGGAGGTAAAATAATGCTAGTTGGAGATTTGATTGAACAACAATTTACAGTAGTTGGAGATTGGAACTTTGGCTCAGCTATATCGATATTTATGATGATAGTAATATTAATATCTATGTCTATAATGTCAAAATTTGGAGATGAATCTGACAAAGAAGGCGGTGGGTTACTATTTTAAAATTAAAGAAAATAACTTCTAATATATATTTAGCATTAGTATTCTTATTTTTGTATGCACCCATATTTGCCTTGGTACTATTTTCTTTCAATGATTCAAAATCAATGGCAAGATGGAATGGATTTACATGGAAGTGGTATGGTCAATTACTTCAAAATGAGAGTATAATGAGTGCTTTATATTACACTATTGTAATAGCTATATTAGCATCTGTAATATCTACAATAGTAGGAACTATAAGTGCCATAGGAATACATAAGATGAGAGGTAAGAGTAAAAAAATAATACTAAACGTAAACTATCTTCCTATTTTAAATACAGAGATAGTTACAGCAGTAGCTCTTATGAGTCTATTTGTGTTTGTAAAAATGGAATTTGGATTTACAACAATGCTATTGGCACATATAATGTTTTGTTTGCCATATGTTATACTTTCAGTTTTACCAAAAATGAAGCAATTACCTGATAATATAGAAGATGCAGCTATGGACTTAGGTGCAACACCTATATATGCTCTTAGAAAAGTAATTTTACCACAAATAAAGCCAGGTATAGTTTCTGGATTTTTAATCGCATTTACTATGTCAATAGATGACTTTATAATAAGTTTCTTTAATGCTGGAAATGGTGTAAGCAATCTTTCTATAGAAATCTATGGAATGGCTAGAAGAGGTATAAAACCTGAAATAAATGCATTATCAACAATAATGTTTGCAGTAGTTTTAGGGTTACTTTTACTGGCTAATAAGAAAGAATCTATAGTAAGGGGGACTAAATAATGATTAAATTTAAAAAAGTAATATCCCTTATAGCTGTAGGTATGATGACAGTTACTTTATTTACAGGATGTAATAAAGCAACTGATTCTACAAAAGTTTTAAATGTATATAATGTTGGAGATTATATAGATGAATCTCTTATAGATAAGTTTGAAAAAGAAACAGGAATAGATGTTCAATATTCAACTTATGATACTAATGAAATGATGTATC
Source organism: Clostridioides sp. ES-S-0108-01 (assembly GCF_020662285.1). Classification (NCBI taxonomy): domain Bacteria; kingdom Bacillati; phylum Bacillota; class Clostridia; order Peptostreptococcales; family Peptostreptococcaceae; genus Clostridioides; species Clostridioides sp. ES-S-0108-01. Next base: position 52,605 of record NZ_JADGMN010000022.1, read on the forward strand.
AAAAAGTAAAAAGTGGTAGTACACACTACGATTTAGTCTTTCCTTCAGATTATATGGTAGAGAAGATGAAAAATGAAGGTCTTTTGGAAAAATTAGATTTTAAAAATATACCTAACATGAAGTATTTAGATAAGAGTTTTTTAAATCCTATATACGATGAAACTAATGAATATAGTGTTGCATATATGTGGGGAACTCTTGGAATATTGTATAATAAAAAAGAAGTTAAAGAGTCTATAGATAGCTGGAATATACTTTGGAATCCAAAGTATAAGGGCAATATAATGATGTTTGACTCTGTTAGAGATACTATAGGAATAACTCTTAAAAAATTAGGATACAGTATGAATAGTGTAAATCCAAAAGAAATAAATGAAGCGAAAAATCTTTTAATGAAGCAAAAAGACTTGGTATTAGCATATGTAAATGATGAAGGTAAAGACAGATTGCTTGGTGGAGAAGTGGCAATGGGTATGCTGTATTCTGGAGATGCAGTTACATTAATGGAGCAAAATCCTGACCTTGATTATGTTATACCTAAAGAAGGTACTAATAAATGGGTAGATGCTATGTGTGTGCCGACAACAGCACAAAATAAGAAAGAAGCTGAGCTGTTTATAAACTTTTTATTAGACCCAGAGAATGCAAAAGTAAATGCTGAGTACATTGGATATTCAACACCTAATACAGGAGCACTAAAATTATTAGACCCAGAAATAACTGAGAATCCTGTTGCATATCCATCTAAAGAAGTACTTAATAAATGTGAAACCTTTGAAGATATTGGTCAAAATATAAAATTGTATGACAAGGCTTGGATAGAGCTAAAATCAAAATAGAGTTTTGTTGATTTAAGTAAGTTTACTTAATAAAACTGTTCTTTTTTAGAAATTGATTTTCTAATTATTGAACAGTTTTATTTTTTGTTTAGCTGTATCTTTATTTTGAGTCTATTTTCATAACAATTTGAAGTCCAATAAGTTTAATTGATTACTATTTTTATAATAACAACTGTAAAGAGGCTGTCTCAAAATTGAGATAAGCCTCTTTTGTATTGTTGGAATGATGAAAATATATTTGATTTCATAGAAAAAAAGTGATTCATGAGCTAAAAAATTTGCTTTGAGACACTATTTTTTATTAAATTATAGTCATAAGTAATTTAACTAGTTTTTTGATAAGTGAAAAACTTATTTGAATAATGACTTTAATAATAATTAGAAAAAATGGGCAATTTAATAGAATAATTGGAGGTGTAAATTTATAAAAAATGAATAGGATAAATAAAAAAATAGATTTATTAATATTGACTTTGCTTATTTTTATATTTTTAATTGTTGGAATAGTAATACTATCGATTAGAACAGAAAATAAATTGAATGTGTTTATAATGCTAGCAATAATTTTTTTCATAATAATGTTAACTTATTTATCAAACTCAGCAGTAGGATTGATAACAAGTTCAATAATTATATTTATGTATACATACTATATTTTATATAACAATATTACTCACAATATGGATGTTGAATTTATATCATATATGTGAATAATAGCAATACCAATATCTTCAATTATAATGGGTAATTTATGTATTTTACATACTCCCAATTGTGGTTGCTTGTAGCTATAAAAGGAATGATAGAGTATATAAAAGATATAATTTTAAAAGAGAAGTTAAATGGTATAAAACAGAAAGATTTTGATTCATGTACAGGAGGAATTAACATGAAAAAATTTATTATATCAATTATATCTTTAGTATTGTTTTTTTCAAATGTATTACTTATAGACGAAGTAAAGGCTGATGAGACTAAAGTTAAAAATTATAAATTTGAAAGAGACATCACTATTGATGGTGTTATAGGAAGTAATAGTACTTTTTTTGAGGTAAATAAAAATTGGGATATTGAAGAAGTTTTATTACATCTTAATTTTAGTAAGAGTCAAATATTAAATGGAGATGTTTCAAGTTTAACTGTTTCAATAAATGAATATCCATATCCATATGCAGAAATTGAAAATAATCTTAAATTAGATACAACTATGGTAGTACCAGATAATATGACTAGAGGAGAGTCTACAGCTGTATTCAATTTAGCCTCAGAATTTGGAAAAATAACAAAAAATGATAGTTTAAAGTTAGATGTTAAATTATATTCAGAAATGAAAAATTGGTCAGATGATAATATTATATATATTGGTAAACCTGAAAATACAGCAGAAGAAATCTTGGATATTTTAAGTACAAAGGAACAAACTCTATTATCTTCAAACTGTCTAATCAAGCAGGTAGATTCACCATACAATAATAAGAAGAAGATGATGTTGGTAATTGGTAGTAATGAAAAAGATTTAATAAAGGCATCAAATTTATTAATAGAAAAGAGACTTTCTAATCAAGTTCTATCATCATCAATACTTGTAAACAAAGACACCAATATAAAAATCAATGGGGAACAAGAACTAAATTTAGGTCATTTAACATTAAAGGACTTGGGATATTCGGATTTTTTGTTGGAAGGAGAATTTAATCAACAAGCTTTATTCGATATCAAAATACCAAAGGGTAAGGTACTAGATAATGGTTCAAAGATTGTCTTGAATTTAAGATATTCTGACAATTTAGACTTTGAAAAATCTTTAGTTACAGTAAAAGAAAATGAATCTTTGTCTTTTGAAAGTTATCCATATCCATTTGTTAGAGATGATGAGTTTAATGATTTAACTGTGATAATGCCAGACTATTCAGGTTCACAAGCTATGACTTGGATGTCTAGACTAGGTGCTAATTTAGGTGCAAATATAAATTCACATAATGGAAAGATAAATGTAATTAGAGGAAAAGAGTTTAATGACAAGTATGAGGATACCAATATTATAGTTTTTGGAGTGCCACATAATAGCTCTGTTATAAAGAAATTAAATAATAATTTAAATATAAAGTTCAATAAAAATTACTCTAGCTTTTTACCAAATGATAAAATAAGCTTTATTGATGATTATGGAAAAAATATTTCTGCGATTCAATTGATAAAATCACCTTATAATAATCAAAAAAATATCATGGTAATTAGTTCAATAAATGAAAAAAACTTATATTTGGGAATGGATTATTTGTTGAATAAAAGTAAAGCTAATGATTTAAAAGGAGATACATTGACAATTGATGAATATGGAGAGGTAGAAGATTTAGCTTATAATGTAAGAGCTAAGAAAGAAGTAAAAGATTCAAACTGGAATATCAGTATAAATAAGACAACCAAAGTATTTTTAATGATTTCTTTTATTACTATAATTGTAGCTATAATATTGTCAATGTTATATATAAAAAAGTACAAAAGAAGATAATGTGATAAATTTATTATTTTAAAAGAGGTATATAATTTGAAGAAATATATAAACGAATTTAAATTAAAAAGAAATATTTTAATCTCAGTAATGGTTTTAATTTTTATATTTATAATTTACTTTATAAGTATTGAGTTAAAAGATAGAAGTCTAATAGATAATCAATATAAAGGTAAGATTAAATCGGCCAATTTATCTGTAGATTATGAAATAAATCAAGTTATGAAGGATATAGATAAATTAGAATTGAATACAGTAAATGTACCTATAATTATAAATGTAGATGCCATTAATTCTGATATTATGTCAATAGATAATAATAGTAAAGAGAAAGCAATTAAGCTAATAAAAAAATTAATAGGAGAGATATAAATGAATGACGTCAAGGTTATGACTGTATTTGGGACTAGACCGGAAGCTATCAAAGTAGCTCCTTTAATAGCTGATGAAGTATTTGGGAAATCTCCTAAAAGAATTCATATTATAGAACCTTTAGAAGTAGTTGATTTTCATAATTTTTTAAATAAATCTTATATGATAATGACTGATAGTGGGGGAATACAGGAAGAAGCTCCGTCGTTAGGTAAACCAGTTCTTGTGTTGCGTGATAAAACAGAAAGAACAAAAGGTATTGAAGCAAAGACGCTTAAATTAGTAGGTACTAATGAAAAAAGAATATATAATTCAGTGAGTAATTTATTGATAAATAAAGTCAATTATGTTCAGATGAGTAAAGCATCTAATCCATATGGGGATGGAAGAGATAGTAAATATATAGTAGATATAATAATGAAAAAATTTAACTCTAAATATTTAAATTAAGTTTTGTCTGTTTAATTTGAAATTTATATTAGATAGAAATTAAAATATTAACCACTTGATATAAAATTTATGATAATATAAGGAATACAATTTTTAAGGGGGAATAATATGGCTAGAAAATTAATAAAAAATTTAGGTAAAAGTAAAAGTGTAAAGAGAGTAAAGCTTTTATTTAAAAAGATTTTTATTACTGTATTCATAGTAGCAAGTATAGTTGCTATTTTTAATATAACAAAATATTTTGAAGAATTATACAAAGTAAGAGATTTAAAAAGTACTAAAATTGAATACTATATGGATGTAGCTGATGAAGCAGGGGATGGAAAAGTCCAATTAAGTTGGAAGGCCTTACTTGCTATAGATATGGTAATTCATGATGAAGATTTAAGCAATATAAAAAAGAAAGATACATTGGATATAGGGGAAAAGTTTATAGTAGAAGATAAAAATGATAAAGGCGAAAAAGTGTATAAGGTAAAAAAGTTTAATAAGGTATTAAGTGAATTGAGATTTAACTCTTCACAAAAAAGTAGAGCAAGAAAGTATATGAAGGATTTAGAGTATACATATCTTGGAGATAAACAATTAAATAGTAGTGATGAAAAAATTAAATTTATAAAGAAATTAGAAGACTCGGCCATAAGAGAATATATTGATTATGGAATATTACCATCTATAACAATTGGACAAGCTATATTAGAGTCTGGATGGGGAAATTCTAAACTTACAAAACAGAGTAATAATTTATTTGGTATAAAAGCAGATAAAGCATGGAAAGGAAAAAGTGTGGAAATTTCAACTTCAGAGCATTATAATGAAAAAGTTGTAGCGAGTTTTAGGTCGTATAATTCACTACAGGATTCTGTCAAAGACCATAGTTTGTTTTTGGTCAATAATAAAAGATATAGAAAACATGGATTGTTTGAGGCGAAAGATTATATTAGTCAAGCTCAGGCATTAGAAAATGCAGGATATAGTACAGCAGAAGATAAAAAAGGAAATCGCATATATTCAGAACTATTAATAGAAGTTATTAGAAGTTATAATTTACAACTAATAGACAATAAAGTGGAGACAAAATAATTGTTAATTTTATATGAAGATATAGCAAGAAAAGATTATTTTCTACAAAAGAATAGAAAAATTGTAAAAAAAACTAAAAAAATGTATTGACTTGTTATTTAAAAGGTGATATTATTATTACTGTACTCGAAAGAGAACAAAATGAACTTTGAAAATTAAACAGTAGGTTAATTTATAAACAAGAAACAAACCATAAAGCCAGATATTTTGATAACAATAGTATCTGAGCCTGATAAACTTTTATTTGAGAGTTTGATCCTGGCTCA
>NZ_JADGMN010000023.1:0-57573 GCF_020662285.1 Clostridioides sp. ES-S-0108-01
GCAGGGGGTCACAGGTTCGAGCCCTGTTGGTCCCACCATTTGCGGCCTGGTAGTTCAGTTGGTTAGAATGCCAGCCTGTCACGCTGGAGGTCGAGGGTTCGAGCCCCTTCCAGGTCGCCAAATTAAATAAGCGGGAATAGTTCAGTGGTAGAGCGCAACCTTGCCAAGGTTGAAGTCGCGAGTTCGAATCTCGTTTCCCGCTCCATAATAATTTGGGTGCATAGCTCAGCTGGATAGAGCAACGCCCTTCTAAGGCGTGTGTCCGGGGTTCGAATCCCTGTGCGCTCATTAAGAAAAGTTTACTATATTTTATAGTAAACTTTTATATTGTTTAAAAAGACACAGGATACATGTATATTACCTGTGTCTTTATCTTTATAAACTTTAAACTATGTAAGAGTTACATTATATTCATTAATATTGTAAAGATATGAAGGGTAATGTATAATAGTCTACAAGAAGTTTATGAAAGCATCAATTGAATGCAATCATAATCATATAAGAATTATATACATTATACTGTATACTTTATAGTATTAATATATTGAAATAATATATGAATTTATTTATAAAGAAATTCATTTCACCTAAATAATAAGTACAAGGAATTATAAAAGAAAATTAGGTACTATAAAGAATTGACAATTTAATGTAATATTTATAAGTTATACTAAATGAATTATTATATTGTGGAATAGATATACGACTTTAAATATTATATGTTATTTTGGTCGTAGAAGAGCTTGTCTAGTTACATATAGATAAGTTTTAGTGATAGTTTATAGTAAGATATTAAAATAAATTTATCTAAACTAGATATAAAATAAATTATTACTCTAATATAAAAATGATTCTAATAGAATAATATTGATGACAAATAATATTTAAATTTTGTAGTTGTTTGTAGTTATAAATAGATTATCGAATTTATAATGATGAATATATATTAAGTAAAGATATATTAAAGATATTTTAGAGCATAAAACTGCATTAAGGCGCGAGTACTATTTTGTATTCGCGCCTTGATGGTTTGAATTATTTAAACAAAAACTAACTTTAATAAAAAAATGTATTTATTAAGTTGATATTTTTAATGTGTTTAGAGATTATTTAACAATCTCTAAACATAAAATTAGAATTATTTACATAAAAGTTAAATAGTTTGTATAGAGTTAGATTTATATAGTATAATACTTAGTGTAAATAATTAAGAAGTTATCAAACAGGAGGATAAAACTGTGTTAGATATAAATTCTTTTTTAAATGGATTTTTTAATATAATATTAAGAATGAGTATATATGATTTAATTGACATATCTATAGTAGCGTATATTTTTTACAAAATATTTATGTTTATAAAAGATACAAGAGCAGAACAAGTGTTTAAAGGAATAATATTTCTTTTATTAGCAACTCAACTTAGTAATACCTTTAAATTGCACACCGTTTATTGGATATCTCTTAAAGCTTTAGATTATGGAGTTATAGCTGCTCTTATAATTTTTCAGCCAGAATTTAGAGCAGGGCTTGAACATATAGGAAGAGCAAAATTTAATTTATTTGGAAAGAATGTAAATACTTCTGAAGAGACTCTTAATAGAAATATAGAAGAAATTGTAGAAGCTTTATATTCACTTTCTAGACAAAAAATAGGAGCTCTTATCATAATGGAGAGAGAAACTAGAATAAGTGATATAATAAATACAGGAACTATTATTGATGCTGAAATTTCTAGACAGCTATTAATAAATATATTTATACCAAATACGCCATTACACGATGGTGCTGTTGTAATTAGAGATTCTAAGGTAAAGGCAGCTGCATGCTTTTTACCATTGACAGAAAGTAAGGACTTAAGTAAAGATTTAGGTACTAGACATAGAGCAGGAATAGGAGTAAGTGAGGTGTCTGACTGTATAACGTTGATTGTATCAGAGGAAACAGGTGGCGTATCAATTGCTAAAGCAGGTAAGTTATATAGAGATATTTCTAGAGAAAGAATGATGAATATATTACGTAGTAATTTAAAAACAAATACAGAAACAAGAAGTTTTTTCAAAGGTGGTATATTTAAATGATAAATAGACTGAAAAATAATACCAAAATAAAAATAATATCATTTTTAAGTGCGATTGCATTATGGATGTATGTTATGGCTGTAGTTGACCCTGAAGAAACTAAAGGGTTTGAAGACATACCTGTATCTATAAGTAATATGAGTGATTTAAAAGATAAAAATCTTGTTATATATCCAGACGAAAAATTAACTGCAGATGTATATATAAAGGGTAGTTTATCAAAGGTGCAAGGTGTTAAAAAAGATGATATACATGTATATGGAACTATTGAAGACCCAATACAAGGACAGAAGGAGGTTTATTTAAAAGCAAATATTCCTCAAGGCGTCACTATAGAATTTAAGCATGATGTTTTAGTAGTAAATCTTGAAAAAAATATAAAAGAAAAAAGAGATATAAAGATAGAAGTAAGTGGGAATTCAAAAAGAAATATAAATAAAATTGAACTTAGTAAGAAGTTTGTCGAAGTATCGGGTCCAAGAACTCTAGTTAAAGAAGTTAAAAGTGTAAGGGCTAATTTAGATGTTGGCAATGAGACGGAGGATTTTTCTAAAAAATTGGAATTAATACCATTAAATAGTGACGGAACTAAAGTTGAAGGTGTAAAATTAAGTTCATCTTTTGTAACTGCAAAAATAGAGTTGTTAAAGGAAAAAACTGTACCAATAAAAGTAAATCTAAATGATAATAAAGATAATGATACATTGAAAAATTATGAATTAAGTAAGGAACAGGTCGCAATAAAAGGTAAAAAGGAAAATATAGACAAAATAAATTATATTAAGACAAAACCTGTTGATTTAGATGATTTAGCTAGTGGAGAAGAAAAAGAAGTAAGCTTAGAAGTACCAGAGGGTATAACTCTTGAGGATAGTTCTATAACAATCAAATTAAATGGGACAAAACAATTGAGTGCAGAGTTTCTATATAATGCAGGAGATATTGAATTAAGGAATACCCCAACAAATATGGATAATCCAAGTATAATTTCTGACGTAGATATAAAAGTTGTTGTAGAATCGACAGAAGATTTGAGTAAGTTAAATAAAAAAGATATTTCATTGTATATTGATTTATCACAAGCTCCTGAGGAAGAAAATAAATATAAAATAAAATATGAAACAACATATCAATTTAAAAAAATAAATATAGAACCTAATATTGTTGAAGTGGAATGAACAAATATTTCGAATATTTAGTTGTTACAAGATGCGGCAAAAAAACCTATAAAATTAAGTTTGTTAATTTTATGTTTTTGTTGCATCTTGTTTATTTTAGTTATATTATAAAATAAGGACAATGAGATATTTGTTAAATCTAAAAAGCACTAGATATATGAAAAAAGACTGATAAATAGATTTAAATAAATATTTTTGAATTAAATATTTCAATTATCACTAGGAAAACGTTGCTGAACGAGTTATAATTTAATTGAGATATAAAAAGTTCTATTTCAAAAAATTCAAGATGAGGTGGAAATGCATGAAAAGCTTTGAAGAAGTAATTAAGTTTGCAAAAGAAAGAGGACCTAAAACTATATCAGTAGCATGTTGCCAAGATAAAGAAGTTTTAATGGCAGTTGAAATGGCTAGAAAAGAAAAAATAGCAAATGCCATTTTAATAGGTGATATAGAAAAGACTAAAGAAATTGCAAAAAGCATAGACATGGATATCGAAAATTATGAAGTGATAGATATAAAAGATTTAGCAGAAGCATCTCTAAAATCTGTTGAATTAGTTTCACAAGGAAAAGCCGACATGGTAATGAAAGGCTTAGTAGACACATCAATAATACTAAAAGCAGTTTTAAACAAAGAAGTAGGTCTTAGAACTGGAAATGTATTAAGTCATGTAGCAGTATTTGATGTAGAGGGATATGACAGATTATTTTTCGTAACTGACGCAGCTATGAACTTAGCTCCTGACACAAATACTAAAAAGCAAATCATAGAAAATGCTTGCACAGTAGCACATTCATTAGATATAAGTGAACCAAAAGTTGCTGCGATATGCGCAAAAGAAAAAGTAAACCCAAAAATGAAAGATACAGTTGAAGCTAAAGAGCTAGAAGAAATGTATGAAAGAGGAGAAATCAAAGGTTGTATGGTTGGTGGACCTTTTGCAATTGATAATGCAGTGTCTTTAGAAGCAGCTAAACATAAAGGTATAAATCATCCTGTAGCAGGAAGAGCTGATATATTGTTAGCTCCAGATATCGAAGGTGGTAACATATTATATAAAGCTTTGGTATTCTTCTCAAAATCAAAAAATGCAGGAGTTATAGTTGGGGCTAAAGCACCAGTAATATTAACTTCTAGAGCAGACAGCGAAGAAACTAAACTTAACTCAATAGCTTTAGGTGTTTTAATGGCAGCAAAGGCTTAATTTTAAGGGGGAAATAGGCAAATGAGCAAAATATTTAAAATCTTAACAATAAATCCTGGTTCGACGTCAACTAAAATAGCTGTATTTGATAATGAGGATTTAGTATTTGAAAAAACTTTAAGACATTCTTCAGAAGAAATAGGAAAATATGAGAAAGTGTCAGACCAATTTGAATTCCGTAAACAAGTGATAGAAAAAGCTCTAAAAGAAGGTGGAATAAAAACATCTGAATTAGATGCTGTAGTAGGTAGAGGAGGACTTCTTAAACCTATAAAAGGTGGTACTTATTTAGTAAGTGCTGCTATGATTGAAGATTTAAAAGTAGGAGTTTTAGGAGAACATGCTTCAAACTTAGGTGGAATAATAGCAAAACAAATAGGTGATGAAGTAAATGTTCCTTCATACATAGTAGACCCTGTTGTTGTGGATGAATTAGAAGATGTTGCTAGAATTTCTGGGATGCCTGAAATAAGTAGAGCAAGTGTAGTGCATGCTTTAAATCAAAAGGCAATAGCAAGAAGATATGCTAGAGAAATAAACAAGAAATATGAAGATATAAATCTTATAGTTGCTCACATGGGTGGCGGAGTTTCTGTTGGAGCCCATAAAAATGGTAGAATAATAGATGTTGCAAACGCATTAGATGGAGAAGGACCTTTCTCTCCAGAAAGAAGTGGTGGATTACCAGTAGGTGCATTAGTAAAAATGTGCTTTAGTGGAGAATATACTCAAGATGAGATTAAAAAGAAAATAAAAGGCAATGGTGGATTAGTTGCATACTTAAATACTAATGATGCTAGAGAAGTTGAAGAAAGAATTGAAGCTGGAGATGAAAAGGCTAAATTAGTATATGAAGCTATGGCATATCAAATATCTAAAGAAATAGGAGCTAGTGCAGCAGTTCTTAAGGGAGATGTAAAAGTAATACTATTAACTGGTGGAATCGCATATTCAAAAATGTTTACAGAAATGATTGCAGATAGAGTTCAATTTATAGCAGATGTAAAAGTTTATCCAGGTGAAGATGAAATGATTGCATTAGCTCAAGGTGGACTTAGAGTTTTAACTGGTGAAGAAGAGGCTCAGGTTTATGATAACTAATGATAAAAGAATAAGAATCATAACTGGTCACTATGGAAGTGGTAAAAGTGAATTTGCGATGAACTATGTTGTTAAATTAAGAGATATGGTTTCTGGCAAAGTTGCTATAGCTGATTTAGATGTGGTAAATGTATACTTTAGAACTAGAGAGAAGAAAGAGCTAATGAAATCTTTAGGTATACAACCAATAGATAGCTCAATCAATGCTCCAACATTAGACTTACCAGCAGTATCAGCGGAGGTAATGTCTCCTATGGTTGATCATTCATACAATTCTGTTATAGATTTAGGTGGAGATAATGTAGGTGCTAGAGTTATAGGAAGATTTAGTCATTTGTTAAAAGAAGGCGACTATGATATGCTTTTTGTAATAAATGCAAATAGGGAGAAAACTCAAACTTCTGAAGAAGTTATCCAATATATAAAGGAAATAGAAAAGTCTTCTAAATTAAAGGTAACAGGTCTGATTAATAATACTCATCTCATTAGATTTACTACTGTTGATGATGTTTTAAGAGGTCAAAAAGTTGCAGAAGAAGTTTCTAAGGAGTGTAATATACCTATAAGATATGTTGCATGTTTAGAAAATCTTGTTGAACAATTACCAAAAGATTTAGAGGGAGAAATTTTTCCTATAAAATTATATATGAGAGAAGACTGGATGTAGTTTGAGCTCAAATATATAGAAAGTTTAAGGAGGCTTAGGTAAATGGCTAAAGGAAAAGTATCTTTTAATCAAGAACGTTGTAAAGGTTGTGGATTATGTGTTGAAGCATGTCCAGTAAAAATCATACAATTAGACTCAAATGTAATAAACAAAAAAGGGTATAACCCAGCAACTGTTTTTGAAATGGAAAAATGCGTAGGATGTGCAAGTTGTGCAACTATGTGTCCAGATGTAGTTATAACAGTAGAAAGAGATTAATTTAATTAATATTTAAGGGGGAATTTTAATGGCTAAGATACTTATGAAAGGTAACGAAGCGTTTGGAAAAGCAGCTATAGAAGCTGGTTGCAAATATTTCTTCGGTTACCCAATAACTCCACAAAGTGAATTACCAGAATATTTATCAAGAGAGTTACCTAAAATAGGTGGAGCGTTCGTTCAAGCTGAATCAGAAGTTTCTGCGATAAACATGGTTTATGGTGGAGCAGGTGCAGGAGCAAGAGTTATGACTTCTTCATCTTCACCAGGAGTTGCTTTAAAACAAGAAGGTATAACATATGCAGTTGGAGCAGAAGTTCCTTGCGTTGTACTTAACGTAATGAGAGGTGGTCCAGGACTTGGAAGTATACAACCTTCACAAGCTGATTACTTCATGTCTACAAGAGGTGGAGGAAATGGAGACTACAGAACTCCAGTATTCGCACCAGCTACAGTTCAAGAAGCTGTTGATATGATAATGGAAGCTTTTGATGTTGCAGATTATTACAGATCACCAGTTATGGTAGTTGCAGATGGTATGATAGGTCAAATGATGGAGCCAGTTGAATTTAGAGCTCCTGAGAAGAAAAGAGAATTGCCTCCTAAAGATTGGGCAACTGTTGGAACTAAAGGAAAAAGAAAACCTAATGTAATAAACTCTCTATACTTAGAGCCAGAAGTATTAGAAGACCACTGCTGGCATTTACAAGAAAAATTTGAAGCAATGGAAAAAAATGAAGTACAATACGAAATGTACAAAACAGAAGATGCTGAATTTGTATTTGCAGCTTATGGAACTACTTCAAGAGTAGTAAAAAGCGCAATTGATATATTAAGAGAAGAAGGAATAAAAGCAGGTCTTATAAGACCTAAAGTATTATGGCCATTCCCATTTGAAGCATTTGACCAAATTCCTAATGCTAGAAACATATTAACTGTTGAAATGAGTATGGGACAAATGGTGGAAGATGTTAAAATGGCAGTAGAAGGTAAATTACCAGTTTACTTCCATGGAAGACCAGGAGGAATGACTCCAACACCAGCAGAAATAGTTGAAAAAGCTAAAAAAATTATTGCCGGAGAATTGGTTGCAGGAGGTGCTAGATAATGGCTGTTGTATTTAAGAAAACTGAAGGATTACAAGATACTCAAACTCACTACTGTCCAGGATGTACACATGGTATAATCCATAGATTAGTTGGTGAAGTATTAGAAGAGCTAGGAGTATTAGGTGATGCTGTAGGTGTTGTTCCAGTTGGATGTTCAGTTTTAGGATATAAATATTTTAACTGTGACACTCAAGAAGCTGCTCATGGTAGAGCACCAGCTGCTGCTACAGGAATAAAAAGAGTTCATCCTGAAAATACAGTATTCACTTATCAAGGTGATGGAGACTTAGCTTCAATTGGTACTGCTGAAATAGTTCATGCAGCTGCTAGAGGAGAAAAAATAACTACTATATTTGTAAACAATACAACATATGGTATGACTGGTGGGCAAATGGCTCCAACTACGTTAGTTGGACAAAGAGCTACTACTGCTCAATCAGGAAGAAATGCTGAAACTCAAGGTTATCCAATAAGAGTAAGCGAAATGTTAGCTACATTAACAGGAGCTGTATTTGTAGAAAGAGTAGCAGTTGATACTCCAGCTCATGTTAGACAAGCTAAAAAAGCTATAAAGAAAGCATTCCAAGTTCAACAAGCGGGATTAGGATTTGGAATAGTAGAAGTATTATCTACTTGTCCTACAAACTGGGGACTAGCTCCAAACGATGCTTTACAATGGTTAAGAGACAATATGATACCATACTATCCATTAGGAAATTTCAAAAATGTTGAAGTTGAGGAGGTGAAGTAAATGTCTACAGCTAGAGTAATATGTGCAGGCTTCGGAGGCCAAGGTGTTATGTCTATGGGGCAATTACTTACTTATGCAGGAATGCTAGAAGGAAAAGAAGTTTCTTGGTTACCATCTTATGGACCAGAAATGCGTGGAGGTACAGCAAACTGTGCAGTAACTGTATCTAGTGAGCCAGTTGGTTCTCCACTTATAACAGATGATGCAACTGCAGCTATATTATTAAATATACCAGCATTTGAAAAATTCAAAGATGATGTTATTCCTGGTGGAAAAATAATAGTAAATAGCTCTTTAATAAAAGAAAAAGTTGAAAGAACAGATGTAGATGTTTATTATATACCAGCAAATGAATTAGCAGCTGAGTTAGGAAATGATAAAGTTGCTAATATGATAATGTTAGGTGCTTACTTAAAAGTAGCTGATACTGTAGATATAGAATCTGTATTAGAAGCATTTAAAAAAGTTTTCGGACCTAGAAAAGAAAAATTCGTTCCATTAAACAGAGAAGCGCTACAAAAAGGTATGGATGCTGCATGTTCTAAAGCAACTAACTAATAAAGAAAAAAGATGTCAAAAAAAAGACAATAGAATTATTTCTATTGTCTTTTTTGCTGAGAAGTATTAAAATGTTTTTATGACTGAAATTAAGAATATAATGAGATTTTATGGATTATAAAAGTATTATACAAATTACAAGCTTTTCAATTATGAGAGGAGAATCTTTAGTGAGAAAGTATTTTGGAACAGATGGAGTTAGAGGAGTAGCAAATACAGAATTAACATGTGATTTAGCATATAAACTTGGTAGAGCTGGTGGCTTTGTTTTAGCACAAGGAGACCATAGGGTAAAAGTAGTAGTAGGTAAAGATACTAGAATATCAGGAGATATGTTAGAGGCATCTTTAATAGCAGGGCTTATGTCTGTTGGATGTGATGTTATTACTGTTGGAATAATACCAACACCTGCAGTGGCATATTTAACTAGAAAATATGGTGCTGATTGTGGTGTGGTTATATCTGCATCTCACAACCCTGTTGAATATAATGGAATCAAATTTTTTAATAAAAATGGATATAAATTAGATGATGAAATCGAGTTAAAAATAGAAGAATATATAGATGATATAGATAAAGTAGATTGTCTTCCTGTTGGAGAAAATGTAGGAAGAAAATTACATGAACATTGCGCACAAAGAGATTATGTAGATTATTTAAAATCAATAATTAGCACTGATTTTGAAGGATTAAAAGTAGTGTTGGATTGTGCTAATGGTGCATCATATAAAGTAGCACCAATAGTATTTGATGAATTAGGAGCAAGTGTAATTTCAATAAATAGTTTACCAGATGGAAATAATATAAACTATAAATGTGGTTCTACGCATCCAGAACAACTTCAAAAAGCTGTTTTAGAACATAATGCTGACTTAGGTCTTGCATATGATGGAGATGCTGATAGATTAATTGCAGTAAATGAAAAGGGTCAAATTGTTGATGGAGACCATATAATGATATTGAGCGCTTTAAATCTAAAGAAAAATAATAAATTAGCACAAGATACTTTAGTAGTTACAGTTATGAGTAACATAGGGCTAACAATAGCTGCTAAAGAAAATGGAATAAATTTATCTACTACAGCAGTAGGAGATAGATATGTTTTAGAAGATATGGTCAAGAATGGATATAATCTTGGTGGAGAGCAGTCTGGACATATGATATTTTTAGATTACAATACTACTGGAGATGGTGTGCTTAGCTCTCTAGTACTTGCAAATATAATTTTGCAAGAAAAAAAATCTTTATCAGAACTTGCATCAATAATGAGTAAATATCCACAAGTATTACTGAATGCAACAATAAAAAATGAAAATAAGAACAAATATATGGAATATCCAGAAATAAAAACTGAGATAGAAAGAATAGAATCTATTTTAGATGGAAATGGTAGAGTTTTGATAAGACCATCAGGAACTGAACCATTAGTTAGAGTTATGTTAGAGGGTAAAGAGGAAGGTCAAATAAAAGAATTAGCAACAAATTTAGCTAATCTTATACAAGAAAAATTATCGTAATTTATAAGGGTATTCTCAGATATAAACACTGAGGACACCTTTCTAAGCGCCAGAACTTAGTTATAGACATAATTATTAAGTAATATAGGAACTAAGTTGACGAGGTCAGAGTTAATCGAATTGTCGGCGGATGCTCTGCGGTGTGTTTACCATCGAAAGACTTCTTTAAATAATAGGAGTAATCCTATGGACAAAGGGAAGCCAAAGTAAACTTATATGACCTAACTCTTAAAATATATAAATAATATTTTTAGGAGGACACAAATAATGTGTGGAATAGTTGGATATTTAGGAAGTAGAAAGGCAGCAGAAGTTATAGTAGAAGGGCTTTCTAAGCTAGAGTACAGAGGTTATGACTCAGCAGGAGTAGCAGTTAATAGTTCTAATGGAGAAGAACTTAATATTAGAAAATTTAAAGGTAGACTTTCTGTACTGGCAGAAGATTTAGAAAAGAATCCTATTGATGGAAATTTAGGGATAGGGCATACAAGATGGGCAACTCATGGAGAACCATCTGATGTAAACTCACATCCTCATTTTAATCAAGCTAAAACAATAGCAGTTGTTCATAATGGGATAATAGAAAACTATATGGAAATAAAAGAAGAATTACTTTCTGAAGGTGTTAAGTTTGAATCTCAAACAGATACAGAAGTAATAGCACATTTAGTAGATAAATACTATGAGGGTAATTTATTAGATGCTGTATACAAAACTATATCGAAATTAAGAGGAGCTTATGCATTAGGTGTTATATGTAAAGAACACGAAAATGAATTAGTTGCAGTAAGAAAAGATAGTCCTCTTGTAGTTGGTGTTGGTGATGGTGAAAACTTTGTAGCATCAGATATACCTGCCTTATTAAAATATACTAGAGATGTTTATTTCTTAGAAAATGGAGAAGTAGTTCATCTAAAAGACGAAAATGTAACAGTTTATGATTCTAATAGAAATCTTGTGGAAAAAGAAGTATTTCATGTAACTTGGGATGTAGAAGCTGCATCTAAAGGTGGATATGATTACTTTATGTCAAAAGAAATTCATGAGCAACCAGCAGGTGTCAGAGAAACTTTAGAAAGAAGACTTGATGATAATGGAAGCATAGTTTTAGATAGTATAAATATTTCTAAAGAAGATTTAGATAAAATAAATAAAGTTTATATAGTAGCTTGTGGAACAGCATATAATGCTGGATTACTTGGTAAGTATGCTATAGAAAAATTTGTAAATATACCAGTAATAACTGATATAGCGTCAGAATTTAGATATAGTGACCCATTTGTAGATGAAAATTCATTAGTAATATTAGTTAGTCAGTCTGGTGAGACAGCAGATACTCTAGCAGTATTAAGGGATTCAAAGGCTAAAGGAGCAAGAATACTTTCAATAACTAATGTTGTAGGTTCATCTATAGCAAGAGAATCAGATGATGTATTCTATACTTGGGCAGGACCTGAAGTAGCAGTTGCATCGACTAAAGCATATACTACTCAAATAACTTCTTTATATATGATAGCTTTAGACTTTGCTATTAAAAAAGGAACAATAACTAGAGAATTTTATGATAGTATGATTTCTAAGATGAAAGAAATACCATCAAAAATACAAGAAATACTAGACAATGAAGAATATATAAAAGAAATTGCTAAAACAGTTGTTAGTTCTGACCATGCATTTTATTTAGGAAGAGGTATAGATTATAGCTTGGCAATGGAAGGTTCATTGAAATTAAAAGAGATTTCATATATACATGCAGAAGCTTTTGCAGCAGGGGAGTTAAAGCATGGAACAATAGCTCTAATAGAAAAAGGAACTCCTGTAATTGCAATAGCTACTCAAGAGAAATTATTTGAAAAAATGGTTTCTAATATGGAAGAAGTAAGAGCAAGAGGGGCTTATGTGGTAGCAATTGCTCAAATCCATAATAAAGATGTTGAGAAAGCTGCTGATAAAATAATCTATATACCAAATTCAGACGATATTTTATCACCTATATTAGCTGTTGTACCAATGCAGTTACTTGCTTACCATGTTTCTGTATTAAGAGGTTGCGATGTTGATAAGCCAAGAAATCTAGCAAAGTCAGTAACAGTTGAGTAAAAACAGATTAAAAATTAAATAGATAATATTTATTGAAAAGAACTCATCCTATTATTTGTATTTTATAGGATGAGCTTTTTTAATAAGTATTAAATCTGTTTTGTTTTTGCTATAATAAATCTTATAAAAAGATTGAGATTAAAGCATTTGTAAGAATAATAAATATATATAGTCCATATCAGATATAGGGAATAATAAATATATATAGTCTATATCAAGTATAAGGAATAATAAAGGATTATGAGAAAGATTAGAACACATAATATATTGTAACCTTGTTAGAAGATAATTTAAGCAGTTTAAAAGAAAAAATATAAGGAACTATTTATAAAAGAATATAATGAAGTTAATCGGTTATAAGAAAATTATTTTATCTTAGTGAAATACTTTTAAATAAAAAAATTTTTGTAAATGGGAGTATAGATTATGGCATATGATTTTAAAAAAGAAAAGAAAGAAGATTATTTTGTTAATCTTAAGGCAATATCTACTGAAGTTTTACAAGAAAAAGTTCAAGATAATTCTTGGATTATAGTTGATACTCGCTTAAATGACGCGTATAATGGCTGGAAATTAGATGGAGTAAAAAGAGGTGGACATATAAAAGGAGCAGTAGATTTTTCTGCTAATTGGTTAAGTGTATATTCAGATAAAAAAGATGAAGTACTAGAACAAGCACTGAAAATTAAAAAAATTGATTTAGATAAAAATATAGTATTATATGATGCAAATGGAAAAGATGCTTTGATTGTAGCAGATTATTTATCTAAAAAAGGATATAAAAATCTATATAAATATGATATTAAACAATGGGCAGAGAACGAAAATCTTCCAATGGAAAGATATAAAAATTATCAAATGATAGTTCCTGCTTTTATAATAAAAGATATATTGGATGGAAAAACGCCTGAGACATTTGAAAATTCCAAGAATATAAAAATGATTGAAGCAAGCTGGGGAGAAGAAGAAGAATCGTATACAAAAGGGCATATACCTACAAGTGTTCATGTAAATACCGATATTATAGAACCTCCTCCAACATGGATGCTTGATAATGATGATAACTTAACTAAGTTTGCTTTAGACTATGGATTCACAAAGGATGATACCGTGATAGTTTCAAGTAGTGCATCTATGGCTTCTTATAGATTAGCTGTTATATTGAGGTATATAGGAGTAAAAGATGTAAGAGTTTTGAATGGTGGAATAAATTCATGGTTATCAGCAGGATACGAATTAGAATTTACTAGTAATCCAAAGAATTCATGTACTAATTTTGGAGCAGATATACCAGTTAACTCACAATTAGTTGTTACCACATCTGAATTAAAGCAAAAACTAAAAGACAAAAATAAGTTTATACTAGTAGATAACCGTACTTGGGATGAACATATAGGCAAAGTATCTGGATATACATATTATGATAAAAAAGGGCGTATACCAGGAGCTTTATATGGACATTCAGGCAGTGATAGTGTTTCACTAGAAGAATATCGTAATATTGATAATACAATGAGAAATAAATATGAGATTTTAGAAATGTGGAATAAAGAAAATATAGATGTAAATAAACAGCTTATATTTATGTGTGGAAGTGGATGGCGTGCTGCTGAGGTATTAACATATGCAAATGTCATAGGAGTTGAGGAGACTTCTCTTTATAGTGATGGATGGATGGGCTGGAGTCTTGATAGTTCAAATCTAATTGAAGTGGGAGAACACAAATAGAGTCTTTGAAATTACAACAGCATTATTTAATACAAAGGTATATTCATTTTATTAAGTTGAATATACCTTTATTATGTTTTAAAATATAAAAGTAGTTAGAATATGATTACATAAGTACAACTTATTTAAACATATTATTAGCAACATAGAATTATAAATTTATTTATATTATGAGGTGTGAGATATGATTAGCAAAGACGAAAAAGTAAAGTTGAAAGCGGAAGGTATATTGGCTCAAAGTCAGGAAGGATATTTCTCAATAAGAATATTAAGTAGAGCTGGGAACTTTACAGCAGAACAGCTTATCAACTTATCAAAATTATCTGAAAAATATGGTAGAGGTTATTTAGGTGTTACAACTAGATTAGCTGTTGAAATACCATGGATAAAGTATGAAGATATAGATTCAATAAAAGAAGATTTAAAAGCAGCGGGTTTAAAATATGGTGGTACAGGAAAAAAAGTAAGACCACTAGTTGCGTGCAAAGGCACTGTATGTCAACATGGAATATATGATACACAAAAACTATGTGGAAAGTTACATGATTTATATTTTGGGTGCGATTTGCCATCTAAGACTAAGATTACTTTAGTTGGATGTCCAAACAATTGTGCAAAGGCTAATACTAATGATGTGGGTATTGTAGGACAAGCATATGTAAAATTTAATGAAGATAAATGTAAGAATTGTGGATTATGTACATCATCATGTAGACAAAAATCAGTTTATATGGAAAATAAAAAATTAGTATGGAGTAAAGATGAGTGTGTAAATTGTGGAAAGTGTGCTCAAGTATGTCCATTTGGAGCTATGGAAATTGATAAAAAAGGATTAGCTGTTTATCTTGGTGGTAGAATGGGAAGAGGTTATAGATTTGGAGATAGACTTAGTAATTTATATACAGAAGAGAATATAGAAGAATTAGTACAAGATGTGTTTAATACATATAAAAAATTAGCAAGTCCAGGAGAAAGAATAAGTAAAGTATTAGAGAGAATAGGTATTGAAGAGTTTGAAAGACATTTAATTGATATAAAATGTAAAAATGTATAAAAATACATATTGAGAAAGTATATCTCTCTTAAATTTGTTAATAATTCTGTTATACAGAAAAACATATTTAAGGGGGATTTTTTATTATGAAAAGAATAAAATTAGCCATAAGCTTTCTTATATTGATGATTATAGGAATGACAATATCTTATGCAGATACAAGTATAAATACTAGATATAATAGATTAACTAATGCTCTTGAAATTTCAGAAGCAGATTTTAAATTTTATAATGTTAAAATTAATTCTGTTATAAATTATAATTTATCAAATAAAGAGTTTCATAATATTTTTATAGAAATAATTAACAATCTAAAGTTAGATAAAAAAGGAATAAATTGGAATCAAAAAGGGTCTGGCGATAAAATACAATTATGTGCTACTATAAAAGGTAGCGATAAAGAAATTTCTATAAAAGGAATAAATAAAAATAATAAAGAAAGTTACATAATAGTTGACATATTGGACAACAAAGTATATAAACATAAAGAGGATATTTATAGTAACGTAGAAAATGTGTTAAATAAATATTCATCTCAAGTAGATGTGTCTGCTTGTATTGTTGGAGAATACACAAAAAGGTTACAAAACAACAAATATGATGATATTTTACAAAAAATATTATATAATATGAGTGCTAAGCAAATAGATAAAGTGAAAGACGTAAACTTTTTATCTATAACAGCATATAGTAAAGTATTAAATGATGATGATTTAGAATATTTAGGGGAAAAAATTAATTTAAATATAGGAATTAAATATAATGAGGATGACGAAAAAACACTCATATATATTGCCACACCAATTATAAAATTAGATTATTAATTATGAGGAGATCAAAAAATATGGCTAAGATAATAGTAAAAAAGAGTAATCCACTTAAAGGTAGTGTTAAAATAGATGGTGCAAAAAATGCAGTTTTACCAATAATAGCAGCGACTTTATTAGCAAACGGAAAATCAACATTAAATGGAGTACCAAATTTAAGAGATGTTCATGTTATATCAGATTTATTGAGACATATAGGAGCAGAAGTTGAATATAAGGAAAATACACTTACTGTTGATGCAAGTGATATAAAAACTTGTGAAGCTCCATATGAGCTTGTAAGAAAGATGAGAGCTTCTTTTTTGGTTATGGGGCCATTACTTGCTAGATTTAATAGTACGAAAATTTCTATGCCAGGAGGATGTGCTATAGGAACAAGACCTATAGATTTACATCTAAAAGGATTTAAAGCTTTAGGTGCAAAGATAGAGATGGACCATGGTTTTGTTGAAGCAGCAACAGAAAAATTAGTAGGAAATAAATTGTATCTAGATTTTCCATCTGTTGGAGCAACTGAAAATATAATGATGGCAGCTTCTTTAGCAGAAGGGACTACAATAATAGAAAATGCAGCAGAAGAGCCAGAAATAGTAGATTTAGCAAACTTCTTGAACGAAATGGGAGCAGATGTTAAAGGTGCAGGTACTAATACTATAAAGATAAAAGGTGTTAAAGAGCTAAAAGGAGCAGAACATAATGTAATTCCAGACAGAATAGAAGCAGCAACTTATATGGTTGCAGCAGCTATGACAAAAGGCGATATAACTGTTGAAAATGTTTTAATGGAGCATTTAAAACCAGTTGTAGCTAAATTAAGAGAAGCTGGTTGTGAAATTACAGAAATGGACAATTCTGTAAGAGTTGTAGGTCCAAAGGTATTAAAACCAATAGATATAAAAACTTTACCACATCCGGGCTTTCCTACAGATGTTCAAGCACAATTTATGGCTATGCTTACTGTAGCTAATGGAACTGGTGTAGTTATAGAAACTGTTTTTGAAAACAGATTTATGCATGTTGCTGAGTTCAATAGAATGGGTGCTAATATAAAAATAGATGGAAGAAGTGCGGTTGTTAATGGTGTAGATGAGCTACATGGTGCAGCAGTAAACGCTACTGATTTAAGAGCTGGAGCAGCCCTTATTTTATGCGGTCTTATAGCAGAAGGAGAAACTCAAATAGGAGAAATATACCATATTCAAAGAGGTTATGTTGATATAGATAAGAAGATAACAGCATTAGGTGGTCAAATCGAAATAGTAGAAGATTAATAATTGGTTTATATAAGAAAGTTATAAATTAATAGGGTTGTTCATATACTTAAATACAAGGTTTTAAAAGCTAAGGAGGAGAGTATATGAAGAACCCATTGGTTGTTTTGTTAGGATTTGTGACTTGCTCTGTGTTAGTTCCATCACTTATAACTTTAGTGTCTTATAAAAATGTGGAGTTAACTGAAAAACCAGAGAAATCAATATCTATAAACAAAACTATTAAAAAAAGTGATATTAAGGATAACAGTAATAAAGAAGAAAAAAACATGATGAACTATGAAACTGTAAATAAAAAAGCACCAATTATCAATGTGTATAATCATATAACAGGGAAAACTGAAAAAATGGACATGGAGAACTATTTATGTGGAGTACTAGCTGGTGAGATGTCTTCAGAGTTTGATATAGAAGCTTTAAAAGCTCAATCTATAGCAGCTAGAACATATGTAGTATATAAACAGGAACATAGTAAATCAAGCAAACATAAAAATGCAGTAGTATGTACTGATTATAAACATTGTCAAGAATATAAGAGTTATGATACTCTTAAAAAGCTAAATGGTGAAGAATGGATTAAGAATAAATATTCTAAAATCAAAGATGCAGTTAGAGGAACTAAAGGTCAAATAATAACTTATAATGATAAGGCAATACTTCCTCTTTATTTTTCTACATCTTCAGGAAAAACAGAAAATAGTGAAGAAGTATTTTCTGCAAAATATCCTTATCTAAAGTCTGTGGAAAGTCCTTATGATAAGTATTCACCTAAATTTGCATCAACACTTAAAATAAGTAACACAGATTTTGTTAAAAGTCTTAGAAGAGCATATAGCACTATTGTGATAGATGTTAATAATTTAAGTAAACAAGTCTCAATAACTAAAAGAAGTGATGCTGGAACTGTAGAAAAAATAAAATTAGGAAATAAAGAATTGACTGGAAAAGACATTAGAACTGTTTTTAAGTTGAACTCTGCAAACTTTGACATAAAATTTGGAGAAGGATACATAGATTTTGTGGTAAAAGGATATGGTCATGGTGTTGGCATGAGCCAGTGGGGAGCAGAAGGAATGGCAGAAGAGGGCTATAAATATCATGATATATTATCACATTATTACACCGATACAAAAATAAAAGATATATACTAATAATTGTATAAAATGCAAAAAACAAGTCAATAATCCAAATGTAGAAATATATTTGGAGGTGCAAAATGAAGAAAAAGCTGTTAGAAAAAGATGGTTTTTATTTATCTTTATTTGTATGTGTTTGTTTATTAGCAGTAGGTGGAGTTTGGTTTACAAATAATAATGTAGATAAATTGGCTTCTAATAAAGGCATGATAGAAAATGCTAATAAAGATAGTGAAGAGGAAATACATTTAATTGAAAAAGATAAGAAAGATGCTATTCCTACTGCAACGGATTCAAAACAAAACTTAGAAAAAGCTAAGTCAAAAGAGGAAAATAAATCGAGTGCAACAAAATTAAATTACATTGGAGATAAAGTAATAAGAGGATATTCAGAGAAAGAACCTAGTTACTCTAAAACACTAGATGTCTGGGAAACTCATAAAGGTGTAGATGTTAGTTGTACTAAAGGTAAAGAAATAAAATCTCTATTAAACGGAATAGTAGTAGATGTATTTAGCGATGAAGAATATGGACAATCAGTAAAAATAAAAAGTGACAATAACATTGTAGTAGTATATTCAAATCTAGATGAAAATGTTAGTGTTAAGAAAGAACAGAAGATAACAGAAGGACAATCTCTAGGTACTGTAGGCAGTACTTCTCAAATAGAAAGCGAAGAGGGCATACATGTGCATTTAGAGGCATATAGTGGAGAAAAATCTATAGACCCAATGAGTCTAATTAAGTAAAGATATAACAAGTTTAATCATATTTGGTTAAGCTTGTTATATTTTTTGGTGTTTTTACATATATATCATTAAAGCTATTATGTGAGGGGGGTAATCTTTGAGATCTCATATAGAGGAAAGGGCCATAGTGGTAGCAAAATATATACTTGAAAAAAACACTACAGTAAGACAAACCGCCAAGACATTTGGAGTAAGTAAAAGTACAATTCATAAGGATGTTACAGAAAGATTGAAGGAAATAAATCCATCCCTTGCCAAAGAAGTTAAAAATGTGCTGGACAAAAATAAATCAGAGAGACATATTAGAGGGGGATTAGCAACGAAATTAAAATATGAGAAGGAACATAAAAAAATGTAGGTTAAAAGCCTACTTTTTTTATTGAATTAAATTATAGAAAGAAATATATTAAATAATTATAAATAGCAAAATAATAATACTCTCAAAACATTTATTTTCTCTTGATTAAAGCGAGATTTTTGTATATGCTTTATTATAGGAGTATTAAAATAGGCTTATAATATAATCTAATATTATAAATAAAGGAGTTGAAAAAATGGCTGGAGCTGATATAGGCATAGATTTAGGTACTGCAAATGTACTTGTTTATGTTAGTGGTAAGGGAATCGTTTTGGAAGAACCATCTGTTGTGGCGATAGACAAGAGAACAGATTCTGTTTTAGCTGTGGGAGAAGAAGCTAAAAAGATGATAGGGAGAACACCAGGTAATATAGTCGCTATAAGACCTTTAAGAGATGGTGTAATTTCAGATTATGATGTAACTGAGAAGATGTTAAAATCTTTTATAGATAAGATAGTTGATAAAAAGGGATTTGGAAGATTTTTCATGCCAAGAATTATGGTATGTGTACCAACAGGTGTCACAGAAGTAGAAAAAAGAGCAGTAGAAGATGCTACAAGGCAAGCTGGGGCTAGAGAAGTATATATAATAGAAGAACCAATAGCAGCAGCCATAGGAGCTGGTGTAGATATATCACAGCCTAATGGTAATATGATTATAGATATTGGTGGAGGTACTGTAGATATAGCTGTAATATCTCTAGGAGGAGCTGTTGTAAGTGAATCTATAAAGGTTGGTGGAGATAGATTTGACGATGCTATAGTTAAATATATGAAAAAACAACACAATCTTCTTATAGGAGAAAGAACAGCAGAGAAAATCAAGTTTGAAATAGGTTCTGCATTTAAGAGAGAAGAAGAAAAATATATGAAGATAACAGGAAGAAATTTAATTACAGGGCTTCCTAGTTCTATAACTATAAATTCAACAGAAATGTTAGAAGCACTTAGAGAATGTGTTGAGCAAATAGTAGTTGCTACTCATGCTGTTTTAGAAAAAACTCCTCCTGAGCTAGCGGCAGATATAGGAGATGTTGGCATAATAATGACAGGAGGAGGTTCATTATTATATGGATTAGATAAAATAATAGAACAGAGAACAGGAATAACTGTTACAATAGCAGATGAGCCATTATCTTGTGTTGCAAAAGGGACAGGAATAGCTTTAGGTTCAATAGACTTACTTGAAACGGGTGGGTCTTTCAGAAGAAAATAATTAGGAGAGTTTAGAATGTTAAATATAGATGAAATAAAAGAATTACTACCACACAGATATCCATTTTTATTAGTAGACAAGATTACAGAGTTAGAAGTTGGAAAAAGAGCTGTTGGCATAAAAAATGTAACAGTTAATGAACCATTTTTCCAAGGGCACTTTCCAGAATATCCTTTAATGCCAGGAGTGCTAATAGTAGAAGCTCTAGCACAAGTGTGTGGAGTGGCAATGATGTCTGTAGAGGAAAATAAAGGAAAATTAGGTGTATTTGCAGGTATAGATAAAGTTAGAATAAAGAGAGAAGTAAGACCAGGAGATACACTAACTATGGAAGTTGAAATGACAACTCTTAGAAGAAATATAGCTAAGGCAGATGCTAAGGCATATGTCGGTGAAGAACTTGTCTGTAAAGGTGAATTAATGTTTGCTTTAGTAGAAAAATAGAAATTTAAAATATAAAAGTAAAAAGGTAGATAATTTGGAGTATTTAATCAGATACTCTAAAATATCTACCTTTTTATATAAAAAATTTTATCAGTTGGTTTATATTGGGATTAGGTGGATACTAATAAAGCTAAAGCTATTATTTCGGCTAAGTCCAATATAAAGCTAAGACGTATATTATTAAATGAAAGTTTATTATTTTCATCAATTTTATCTACAATTCCTACTATAGAATAGTTTCCTATTTGAGGTAGTTTTTTACCAACACCTTTTCCGGGCAGGATAGGTCCTTCTCTAATCTGTATATTACCTATGTTACTCTGCGACCCCAAGCAAGCATCTATAGCTAAGAAGTTACCTTGCATATGTGTATTTTTTATAGTATCTAAAGACTCATATATATTTAAGGCGTGAATAGGGTTATCTAGTGTACCGTAAACGGGGTATTTAAATTTACTGTTTTTAAGTATTGTTCCAACTAAAGGGCCTAAAGTATCACCTATAGCCCTGTCTGTTCCTATGCAAACAACAATCGTATTTTCATTAATTATAGTTTTTAGAACTGAACTTAGCATCTGTATAACATCATCATCGCTGTAATTTACTTTAGCTAAATACAATAGGAACACCCCCTTCAAAAAAATATATGAATAAAAAGCATTAAAAAGACCTAACTTTAAATTTCAGATAGATAGAATATTTTATTTGTCTTACAAAAAAAGGAATAGAAAAAATGTGACTAAAAATATTGACAAAATTCAAAAAAAATAGTAAGCTAATAAAGTAAAACAAAACTTAAATCTTGATTACCTTATCAAGAGAGGCTGAGGGATAGGCCCTGTGAAGCCCAGCAACCACCCAAATGGGAAAAGGTGCTAATTCCTACAAGACAAAAGTCTTGAAAGATGAGGTCAGTTAATTAGTATATAATTACGATTATTAACCTCTTCTTATAAAGGAGAGGTTTTTTATTTTGAGTAAAATTTCTAAAATTAAAAATAAGGTAAAACCTATAATAAAAATTAAGAATGGATAAGGGGGAATAAAAATGGCAAGACATTTATTTACGTCAGAATCAGTTACAGAAGGACATCCTGATAAGATATGTGACCAAATATCAGATTCAATATTAGATGCATTATTAGAAAAAGACCCACAATCTAGAGTAGCTTGTGAAACTACAGTTACTACTGGTTTAGTTTTAGTAGCAGGGGAAATAAGTACATCTGCTTATGTAGACATTCCTAAGTTAGTAAGAGAAACAGTAAGAAAAATTGGATATACAAGAGCAAAATATGGATTTGATTGTGATACTTGTGCAGTTATAACTTCTATAGATGAACAATCTGGAGATATAGCTATGGGAGTTGACGAAGGTCTAGAAAGTAAGACTGGAGAAGAGATAGAAGAAGAAATAGAAAAGGTTGGAGCTGGAGACCAAGGTATAATGTTTGGATTTGCATGTAATGAGACCCCAGAATTAATGCCACTTCCAATATCTTTGGCACATAAATTATCAAGAAGACTTACAGAAGTTAGAAAGACAGGTCTAGTTGATTATTTAAGACCAGATGGAAAAACTCAAGTTACTGTTGAATATGAAGGAAGTAAAGCTGTAAGAGTACATACAGTTCTTATATCAGCTCAACATTGTGAAACAGTATCAAATGATAAAATAAGAGAAGATTTAATTAATCATGTTATTAAAGAAGTTATACCAGCAGAATTACTTGATGAAGAAACTAAAATTTATATAAATCCAACAGGAAGATTCGTTATAGGAGGACCTCAAGGAGATACAGGTCTTACAGGAAGAAAAATAATAATAGATACTTATGGTGGATATTCTAGACATGGTGGAGGAGCTTTCTCAGGAAAAGACCCTACAAAAGTTGATAGATCTGCTGCTTACGCAGCTAGATATGTTGCAAAAAATATTGTTGCAGCTGGTCTTGCAGATAAATGTGAGATAGAACTTGCATATGCTATAGGTATAGCTAGACCATTATCTATATTTATAGATACTTTTGGGACAGGTAAAGTTTCAGAAGAAAAGCTTGTTGAATTAGTAAATAAGCACTTTGATTTAAGACCAGGGGCGATAATAAGAGACTTAGGTCTAAGAAAGCCTCTTTATAAAAAAGTTGCTGCTTATGGTCACTTTGGTAGAACTGATATAGATTTACCTTGGGAAAGAATTGACAAAGTTGAACAGTTAAGAAAAGATGCTTTAGGTGAATAATTTTTAACTAAAAAGCTGTTAGAATGTAATTTTATGATTACTTTCTAGTAGCTTTTTTATTATGAGTTAAATATTTTTAATAAATGTTAATTTCTCATCATATAATAAATAAACCGTATTTAATTAGATTAATACATTTTGTTTTACAATTATATACTAAATTTATATATATTATGGGATATATGTTAAAAAATGGTTAAGAATGTGTTAACTAATGTTAAATAATTACAAATGTATTGAAATATCACATCAATGAGTCTAATATAATCTTAATAAACTTACACTTTAAAAATAATTTTAATTAGGGGGAGTAGTGTATGTCAGGTAAAGTAAATATTAAAACTGTTATAAGTTTTGCTGGAGCTTATGTAGCTACTGTAATAGGTTCTGGATTTGCAACTGGTCAAGAAATATTGCAATTTTTTACGTTTTATGGATATGCTGGTATTATAGGTGGAATAATATCTATGTTATTATTTTCATGGTTTGGAGCAGAAGTTATAGAGAAGGGAAGAGAATTGAAGCTTAAAGAACCAATAAAGATTTATCAAGTATATTGTGGAAAATATCTTGGAACATTCTTTGAATGGTTTGGACCATTATTTTTATTTGGAACATTAGTAATAATGATTGCAGGAGCAGGAGCTACATTGTCAGAATACTATGGATTAAATCCATATGTGGGTAGGATTGGTATGGCAATCGTTTCCCTAATAACTGTTTCACTAGGTTTGACAAGACTTTCTAAGATACTAGGTAATATAGGTCCTATAATAATAATATTTACACTTTTAGTAGGAGCAATTAGTTTATTTAGTAATATTGGTGCTTTATCAGATGCTGGGACTATGGTTGATAATTTAAACATTAAAACTGCTACATCAAATGGATATTTCTCAGGAGTACTTTATACTTGTTATAATGTAATAATAGTAATAACATTTTTGACAGGAATGGGAGCTCCTGCAGTAAATAAAAACGATGCAGTGTGGGGTGGTATAGTAGGTGGAATAGCCCTTATGGCAGCAGCTATAATGATGAATTTAGCATTACTTTCAGATATAGGAAATATATACACAAAAGAGATACCAGCACTTTACTTAGCTGATAAGATATCTCCAACAATAGGCATTTTATTCTCAGTAGTACTTTTATTAGGAATATACACTACAGCTGTACCATTGTTATGGTCAGTAACTAACAGATTTGTAGAAGATGACCATCCTAAATTTAAAGTTATAACAATAGTAGTAAGTATATTAGCTTGTATAGGAGGTTTACTACCATTTGATAAGTTAGTAGGAACTCTATATCCATATACAGGTTACATGGGAATTTTAATTTTACTATGTATGCTTTATAGAAGAATCACTAAAACTGAGGGGTATAAAGAAAATAAATCTGAAATAAGTTAGTATTATAATATTATTTGTGAAATTTGATTTGTATTTTAAATATAGAGTAATTAAAATAGAATAACTAGTTAAATATGGTACCTATATTTTAAGGTACCATATTTTTTGGATGCAGATCTTTTTTGTTTCTGATAAAATGTATAATAGTTGGAAATTACGTTAAGTATAAAAATATAAAAGCTTTTCTAAGACTATCATAGTTTTAACATAATAAGTATACTAACGTTTAAACAGAGCGATTATTAGTATTTTTAGGAGATAAAAATGGAAAAATTAGAAGGAATGATAAGTGAAATAGTCTTTAAAAATGAAGATAATGGCTATACAATAGCTCATCTGGTAAATGGAAATAATGAAATTGTCATTGTGGGATGTATGCCTACTTTGGCAATTGGAGAAAGCATAGAAGTTGAAGGAAAGTGGGTAAACCATAAGATTTATGGGACTCAATTTGAGGTGAATAGTTTTATGCCAGTAACACCATCATCCTTAGAAGGAATTTATGTTTACTTATCTTCTGGAATGATACATGGTATTGGCGAAAAAATGGCTAAGAGAATAATTGATAAATTTGGTGTAGATACGTTAGATGTGATACAAAATTCACCAGAAAAACTACAAGAAGTAGAGGGCATAGGGCGTAAAAAAGTAAAACAAATAGTAAAAAGTTATGAAGAAGACAGAGAATTGAGAAGTATAATAATAGAGCTATCTCCTTTTGGAATAACACCAAATTACTGTCTAAAAATATATAAGAAATATAAAAGCAGGGCAATAAAAGTTATAAATAAAAACCCATACCAACTTGCTGAAGATATAAGAGGAATTGGATTTAAGGTAGCTGATAGCATAGCAAATAAAATTGGTATAGATAAAAACTCTAAAGATAGAATTTGTCAAGGAATCTTATACACTTTGAATAAATCTTTAAGTAATGGGCATACATATTTACCAGAGCATGTTCTAATACAAGATTCAGAAAAGTTATTGGAACTAAATGGAGAAATAATAAAAGAGTGTATAATGATGTTAGTTTATAATCAAAAAATACATATAGAGAAAGTAAACAATGAAAATCTTATATATCTTATGCCGTACTATTTAGCTGAAAATGGAGTATGTAGTCAAATAGTAAAATTATCACAATATGAATTTGAAGACTTAAAAATAGACATAGATAGAGAGATTAAAATTTTAGAAGAAGATAAGAGAATTAAGCTAGCAGAAAAACAAATTTTAGCAGTTAAAGAGTCTGTTAATAGTGGAGTATTAATTATAACTGGTGGTCCAGGAACTGGTAAGACAACTACTATCAATGCTATCATAGATATATTTGAAAACAATGGGAAAAGTGTAACTTTAGCAGCTCCAACAGGAAGGGCAGCAAAGAGAATGAGTGAAACTTCTGATAAAGAAGCAAAAACTATACATAGATTATTAGAAATGGGATTCTCAACAGATGATGATTTAACTTTTTTTAAGGATGAAGAAGAACCAATAAATTCAGATGTAATAATTGTTGATGAGGTATCAATGGTAGACATTATCTTAATGTACAACTTGCTTAGAGCTATAAAATTAGGAACAAGAGTAATTTTGGTTGGAGATAGTGACCAATTACCTTCTGTAGGTGCTGGAAATGTACTTAAGGACATGATTAGTTCTAGTATTATAAATGTAGTTAAATTAAATGAAATATTTAGACAAGCACAAGAGAGTATGATAATTGTAAATGCTCATAAGATAAACAATGGAGAGCCACTTTATCTAAATACAAAAGGTAAAGATTTCTTTTTTATAAGAAAATCAACTAATGAAGAAATTTTAAATGAAATAATAGGATTAGTTAATGAAAGATTACCTAAATTTTATAAAGTTGATAAATTAAAAGATATACAAGTTTTATCTTCAATGAGAAAAGGTGAGTTAGGAGTTACTAATCTCAATATAGAGTTACAAAAGTATCTTAACAAAAAAGAAAAATTTAAAGTTGAAGAAAGTTTTTCTAAAAGATTGTTTAGAGTTGGCGATAAGGTAATGCAAGTAAAAAATAATTATACAAAAAAGTGGGAAACAGAGGACCAAAAAGAAAGTGGAGAAGGTATATATAATGGAGATATAGGATATGTTTATCACATAGATAAAGATAAGAAAACTATTTATGTATTATTTGATCAAATTAAAATCGTATCGTACTTATATGATGAATTAGATGAAATTGACCATAGTTTCTGTACAACGATACATAAAAGTCAGGGAAGTGAATTTCCAGTTATAGTATTGCCAATAACTTGGGCTCCTCCTATGTTACTTAGCCGTAATTTATTATATACAGCAGTAACAAGAGCAAAAAAATTAGTTGTATTAGTTGGAGATGTGAAATATCTTGAATATATGATAAAAAATAATAGAGTTAATCAAAGGTATTCAAATTTAGGGTATAAGCTAAATAAATTTAAGCGAGAAGGGCTGTTGATAGAATAAATATGAGAATATGCAATGATAATTTTATTAAGAGTTTTAAAAATATGATTAATAAATGTCTGGATTTTATATATCCTGAGAATATAAGTTGCATAATTTGTGATAAATCCATAAAGAAAACAAATACATATTCAATATGTAAAAGCTGTTTTAAAGAGATGAATTTTATACAGGATGGTTGCATGAAGTGTGGAAAGCCAATAATACGTCATTCAATCGAAAAAGAGTTTGTTGAAGAGTGTAGCTATTGTTTTAATAAAGATTTTTATTTTGACAAATCAATATCCTGCATTGAATACAATGATGTAACCAAAAAGATAGTTTTAGGGATGAAATATAATCAAAAAACATTTATGGCTAAGTATATAGCTCAGATAATGAAAGAAAAATTGTATTTAGAAAACATAAAATTTGATTATATATTATTTGTTCCACTTCATAAAAAAAGACTAAATAAAAGAGGTTTTAATCAGTCACAAAAAATAGCATTTAATTTAAGTAAAATGATAAATATTCCATTATTGGATTGTATAAGTAGAAAAAAGTATACAAGAATGCTATATAAATTAAACAAAAAGGAACGAAAAGAAGAACTAAAAAATGTATTTGTTGTTAAAGAAAATATTAAATTAATAAATAATAAAAATATACTTTTAATAGATGATATATTTACTACTGGTTTTACAACAAATGAAATTTCTAAACTTTTAAAGTTATCTGGTGTTAATAAGGTCTTTGTATTGACTTTACTTACAAAAGCAAACGATAATTATGTTATGGAATAATCTTATATATTGACAATTCTAATTTAAAATATTAAAATGGATAAGTGATATTTAGGTCTGTGGTTGAAAGTCCAAGCCAGTCGCAGGCAAAGGGATCCACGTAAGTTAACACTAAAAATTGGGTTAATGATCATGGTGCGGCTTAGAAGTAAGACCTACCGATAATAAAATCGAGAGAGAGTAGTAGTGCGGCGAACCCAAGCGAACCCTCCAGTAGGCGAGTGTGGGGTCAAAAACCAGGTCAGCTAAATATCATATTAAAAGAGAGCTAGCATAATACCTTTATGTATAGCTCTTTTTTACATATAATAAATTTAGGTTGAGTCATAAAGAGGTGATATGTTTGAATAAAAGGCAAGAAAATTTATTAACAACATTGCTATTAAAAGAAGAGTTTATAAATGTCAATGAGATTGCCAATGATTTTGAGTGTTCGGAAAGGACAATAAGAAATGATTGCAAATATATTGACGAATGGTTATCTACTTTTTGTAATGCTTATATTAAAAGAAAACCTAATATAGGAATTAAATTTAGTGGAGATGATACAGATAAAATACTGGTAAATCAGAAGTTACGAGGTGAAGTTAAAAGAGTAAATAGTGAGCTTCATAAGCAAGTTGAGATATTAAATTTAATACTTTGTAATAATAAAAAAGTTACTTTAAATGATTTATCGAATAAGTTGTATATAAATAAAAATATTGTCAGAGAAGAAATAAGTAAATTATCAGTGGCATTAAATAATTATAATCTAAATGTCTCAACTAAAAAAGGTAGTGGTATATATATTGAAGGGGATGAGAAAGACATAAGGATAATGTTAGTATCATTCTTATTTAAATACATAGATAGATACAGGTTAAACATAGATGAAATAGAATATTTCCATATAGTAGATATAATAATTGTCAAAAACATAATGTCTACTATAGAGGATAATATGGAGATAAGACTTACAGATATATCATTTAAGCAATTGATGTTATTTTTGCTTATAAACATAATACGAATAAGGCTGGGAAACTCTTTAAAAGTAAAAAATGCTAAGAAAGAACTTAAACTAAAAATGCTTATCTTAGGTATAGAAGATGAACTAAAATCTAATTTATCCATAGCATTAAATTATGAAGAAAAATTATTTATAGAATCTTTAATATTTGGTATGAATAAACAAATAAATAGTAGTAATACTAAAAAATCATTATATCTAAATGAAGAATTAGTAAATTATACAAAAAAAATTATAAGTTTAGTATCGGAAGAATCAGGAATAAATTTCAATAATGATATATTACTTTATGAGCAATTAATATGTCATTTGAATGTTACAATGCACCAAATGAAAAGTAATGTTTACTTAGAAAATCCACTTTTAGATAATATAAAGACTAAATTTTGCTTTTTATTTACAGTAATATCAAGTTCAATAGAAATTGAATTAAAAGGTAAAAAAATAACTGAAGATGAAATCGGCTATCTTACACTTCACTTTCAAACCTCTCTAGAAAGAAAGTACAATAAAAAGGAATCAAATAAAAAAGCGAGTATTGTATGTCCATTTAGTTTTGGAGTAAGTATGCTATTAAAAGTAAAAATAGAAAAGAGATTTAATAACATAGAAATTATTGAAACATTAAGAGAGGAAGATTTAAAAAGAGATAACTTTAATAAGACAATAGATTTTATAATTGCATTTCAAGAGTATGAGAATGTTCAAAAGCCAATTTTTATAACAACACCATTATTTACTGATGAGGATGAGAATAAACTCAAAGATTTTACAAACAAAATAAAAGAAAAAGATACTTCATATAAGCTTATGAATAGATTAATGATGTCTGATTATTTAATAAGGGAGTTAGAGCATGATGATATTTATGAAGCTATAACATATTTAACTAATTTATTAATTGAAAAACATTATGCAGAAAAAGAGTATTTACAATCTATTATAACAAGAGAAAAGTCATACCCAACCAATGTTGGGAAAGGAATACTATTCCCTCATGGAGATATGAAATATATAAAGCAATCTGTTCTATGTTTTGCAAGGTTAAAAACACCAATAAAAATTAGAAATGGAAAGGATATAAAGTTTATACTTTTATTAGCTTATAAAAAGGATGATGATAGAAAAATATTTAGAGAATTATTTAAAGAAATATCTAATCTAACAGAAGATGAAAATATGCTAGATATTTTAAGTAAATGTGACATTGAAAAAGTAAAAGATATTCTTATATAAAATTCATAGTGAACTATGGATAAGCACAAAATTTTCCATGTAATGGAAAAAGTTGTGCATGTTTTTTTGTTTTTGTGAGGTATTATATATTTGTAAGGTATAAATAAGCTAAAAAAGACAAGCAACTTAGGAGGAAAAAATGGAAGAAATAGTTTTAAAGATTATAATTCATGCTGGAAATGCAAAATCTATACTTTATGAAGCACTTGACTGTGCAAAGGAAAACGATTTTAAAAAAGCAGATGAATTAATTGAAAGTGCAAATGAAGAAATCTTAAAAGCACATAAAGTACAAACTGAACTTATACAAAAGGAAGCTGGAGGAGATAAGTCAGATATATCTATCTTATTGATTCACTCTCAAGACCATTTAATGACTTGTATGAGTGAGAGAAATCTTATAAAAGAAATGATTATGTTAAGAAAAGAAATTCAAAAATTAAAATAAAAAATTAAGGGGGATTTAAAAGAATGAAAAGAAAAATATATTTGTTTTGTAGTTTTGGAATGTCAACAAGTTTACTTGCAGAGAAAATGCAGAAGGTAGCAGATAAACACAATTTACCAATAGAAGTAGAGGCATTTCCAATAGCAGAGATTGATAAAATAGTTGAAGAAAAAAATCCAGATTGTATATTATTAGGACCACAAGTTAAATACATGTTAAAGGAATTAAAACCAAAGTTTGAAGCTCAAGGTAAACTTATAGATATAATCAATGAGGTTGATTATGGAACTATGAATGGGGAAAAAGTACTAAAGGTCGCTATAAAGCTAATAAAATCTAAACAAGCATAGAATTATAATAAAAAATAATGAGAGATGAGGGTGGATAGATGAATAGATTGGAAAGAATACTTATGCCATTGGCTGAAAAAATAGGTAAAAATAAATTATTAATTGCAATTAGAGATGGTTTTTTAGTATCATCACCATTATTGATAATAGGTTCATTATTTTTATTAGTAGCAAATTTTCCTATAAAAGGATGGAATGAATTTGTAGGTCAAATTTTTGGTCCAGATTGGGCTGTAAAATTGCAACAACCAACTGTAGCAACATTTGAAGTAATGACTTTACTTGCAGTTTTAGGAATTGGATATTCTTATGCAAAGCAAATAGATGTAGACCCAATAGCATCAGCAGCAGTTGCAATAGTTGCTTTTTTTATAGTAACACCATTTGTAATACCATATACACCAGAAGGAACAGAATCAGTATACATGGTAACAGGTATACCACTAGGATGGATGGGTTCTAAGGGAATGTTTGTAGGTATGATAACAGCAATAACTTCTGTAAGATTATTTGGTGCAGTTGTAAAAAAAGGATGGACACTGAAAATGCCAGATGGAGTTCCTCCAACTGTATCAAAATCATTTGCAGCATTAATACCAAGTACAATAGTTATGATAGTTTTCTTTTTAGTTAAGATAGCTTTTGAAGCTACGCCATATGGAAGTATACATGAATTTATATTTAAGTTTTTACAAATACCATTATTAAAATTAGGAAATACTTTAAGTGCTACAGCAATAGCTTACGTATTCTTACATCTATTCTGGTTCTTTGGAATAAATGGAAGTAGTGTTGTTGGGGCTGTGTATAATCCTATATTAAAAATTCTATCAGCTGAAAATTTAGCTGCTTTTCAAGCTGGTACAAAACTACCGAATATAATAACTGCTCAATTTCAAGACATGTTTGCAACATTTGGTGGAGCAGGTAGTACATTATCATTAATTATAGCTATGTTATTAATATGTAAAAGTAAACGTATAAAGTCAATAGGAAAGTTGTCAATTTTACCAGGCATATTTGGTATAAATGAGCCATTGATATTTGGTCTACCAATAATGCTTAACCCAATACTATTGATACCATTTGCATTAGTTCCAACAGTAAATATAATAATAGCTTATTTCTGCATGTCAACAGGATTAGTACCACTTACAAATGGAGTTCAGCTACCGTGGACGACTCCAATTATATTCTCTGGTTTTCTAACAACAGGATGGCAAGGTGCAGTTTTACAATTAGTACTTCTTATACTAGGAATATTTATGTATATACCATTTATAAAAATGCTAGATAAACAATATTTGAAAGAAGAAAAATCAAATGTTGAAGAGGAAGATGATGATATATCTTTTGATGATTTAGTACTATAGGGGGAAGATTATGAAGAAAATAGTTATGATATTGGACCAAATACAAGCTGGGGCTGGGGGAAAAGAGAAAAGTAACATACCTCCTGCTGGAAAATCAAGCCCATTAGGACCAGGTGTAATGATGGAACCATTTTTAAAGGAATCTAAGGTAATAGCTACCTTATTTTGTGGAGATGAATTTTTTGTAAATAATGAAGAAGAAGTAACAAACAAAATGATAGCTATGGTAAAAAAATTAAACCCTGATGTAGTAATCTGTGGACCAAGTTTTAATTATGAAAATTTTTCTAAGATGTCAGCGATAATATCTAAAAATATAAATGATAAGGCAGACATACCAGCTTTTGCAGCTATGTCAGAAGAAAATGTAGATGTGATAAACGAATATAAAAACGATATATGTATAGTTAAGACTCCAAAAAAAGGTGGAATTGGTCTTAATGACTCATTAAATAACATATGTAAATTAGCGAAAGCAATGGCAAATAAAGAAGATATAACTTTGATGAAAGAAGACTTTTGTTATTGATTTGAGTATTAAATATTAACAAGTTTGAATGTTTATACTGTTTATGATAAATATACATTATTAAAATCTATATAATTTAAGGAGGGGAATTTTAACATGTGGGGAATGATAGCGACATGGAGAATGGCCCTAGAAGGAATAACTGAGGCATCAGAACATTTAGAAAAAGGCATGGAAGCAGGTGATGCTGTGGAGCTTGCTGTAAGAAGAGTTGAAGATTATCCATTCTATAAATCGGTTGGATATGGTGGACTTCCAAATGAAAACTGCGAGGTAGAACTTGATGCTGCATTTATGGATGGTAACACGTTAGATATTGGAGCAGTTGCTGGTATAAAAGATTATTCTAATCCTGTCAGTATAGCTAGGAAGTTAAGTTATGAGAAGGTAAATAACTTCTTAGTTGGGATAGGTGCTGAAGAGTATGCTCATAAAAATGGATTTGAAAGAAAAAATATGTTGACTGATAGAGCAAAGTTACATTATAAGAAGAGAAAAAAAGAAACTTTAGACAAAGGATTAAGCCCATATGCTGGTCATGATACTGTTGGTATGATATCTTTAGACAAAAATGGAAAGATGTGTGTAGCTACATCAACAAGTGGATTATTTATGAAGAAGAGAGGTAGAATAGGAGATTCTGCACTATCTGGTTCAGGATTCTATGTTGATAGTAATATAGGAGGAGCTACAGCTACTGGTTTGGGAGAAGATTTAATGAAGGGATGTATATCTTATGAGATAGTTAGACTTATGAAAGAAGGAAAACATCCACAAGAAGCGTGTAATATAGCAGTAAATGAACTTGATAAACAGCTTATCAAAAGAAGAGGAAAAGCTGGTGATTTATCATTAGTTGCCATGAATAATAAGGGTGAATGGGGAGTAGCTACAAATATAGCTGATTTTACTTTTTCAGTAGTAACTAAAGAAGAGTCCCCTACTGTATATATTTCAAATAGAGTAAATGGAAAAACTATACATAAGGTTATATCAAATGAGTGGATGGAAGCATATGAAGCTAGAATAAAAGCACCAATAGAAGTAAGTGAATAAAGTAGTAGTTACATAATTAAAATAGAGTTTTATAATGAGGAGATTTTTATGAATATCATAAGTAATAAAATAGATGAATTAAAAGAAGATTTATTAAGTGATATTATAGATATTGTAAAAATACCTAGTGTCAAAGGGGAGTCAGAAGATGGCTTCCCTTTTGGCGAAAAAATAGGGGAAGCACTTAATAAAGCATTAGAAATATCAGAAAAATTGGGGTTTAAGATTAGAAATTTGGATAATTATATTGGTTATGCAGAACATGGAGATAGCGAAGATTATGTTTGTGTAATTGGGCATGTGGATGTTGTACATGAAGGAGAAGGTTGGAAGTATAAGCCCTATAAGGGAGAAGAAACTAATAGAAGAATTTATGGAAGAGGAGTACTGGATAATAAAGGACCTATAATTTCTGCTTTATATGGATTATATGCTATTAAAGAATTAAATTTAAAATTAGATAAAAAAGTTAGGATAATATTTGGTACAAATGAAGAAAGTGGATTTGAAGATATACCATATTATTTAGAAAAAGAAAAAGCTCCTGTTATGGGTTTTACACCGGATTGTAAGTATCCTGTTGTATATGGTGAAAAAGGTATGGCAAAGATTAGAATAAAAAGTAAAAACAATTATGAAGAAGATACATTTTTAGGTTTTATAGAAAGTATGTCAGAAAATGTGCTTGTTACATATAAAGATTTAAATAAAGAAAATAATGATATTATATTGGATATAAAGGTAAAGTACGATTTTAGCTATAAACTAAAAGATGTATTAGATGAAATAAAATCTAGTTTTCCAAATAATATAGAGATAGAGGTAATTTCTAATTTTAATCCTGTGTATTTTGATAAAGATAGTAATCTCATTAAAAAACTTCAGCTAGCTTATGAAAGGGTCACATCATTAGATGGAACTC
This sequence comes from Clostridioides sp. ES-S-0108-01, assembly GCF_020662285.1. Lineage (NCBI taxonomy): Bacteria > Bacillati > Bacillota > Clostridia > Peptostreptococcales > Peptostreptococcaceae > Clostridioides > Clostridioides sp. ES-S-0108-01. Next base: position 35,160 of record NZ_JADGMN010000023.1, read on the forward strand.
CAGTAACGACTAATGGAGGTACATATGCAAAAGTAATGCCAAATATAGTTCCATTTGGACCTTCATTTCCAGGACAAAAAGGAATAGCTCATAATCCTGATGAATACATGGATGTAGAAGATATAATATTAAATGCAAAGATATTTGCAAATGCAATATATGAATTGGCAAAGGAGTAGTTATGTTAGAGATAATAGGAATGTCAGTAGAAGACGCTAAAATTATAGAAGATTGTGGTGCAGATAGAATAGAGCTAGTTAGTGCTTTAACTGAAGGTGGGTTGACACCAAGTTTTGGTCTTATAGAAAGGGTTGTTAACAGTGTAAAGATACCTGTGAACGTAATGATAAGACATCATGCGAAAAGTTTTGTATACAGTAAAGAGGATATAAGTATAATGCAAAAAGATATAAGTGTGATTAAAGAGATTGGTTCTAATGGAGTTGTATTTGGTGTATTAGATAAAAACAATAAAATAGATGAAAAAAATCTAAATATTTTATTAAAATGTTGTGATAATCTTGATGTTACATTTCATAGAGCTATAGATGAATCAAATACAACGGATAGTGTTAAAATTTTGAAGGATTATGATAAGATTACAAATATACTAACATCAGGGGGGAAGGGAAGTATAGTTGATAATATACAAATAATAAAGGATATGATGTTTAGTTCTAATCACATAAAAATTCTTTTAGGTGGAGGGCTTAATTTAGATAATATAGAAAAGATAAAAGACTCAACTAAAGCAAGTGATTTTCACTTTGGTACAGCTATTAGAATGAATAACAGTCCTTTTGAAGATATAGATAGACAAAAGCTTAAACAACTCGTAAATATAATTTCAAGATAGTAATATGAAATACTTGGTCTAAATAAAGAGTGTGAGTTAATTATAATTTGGGTATATGAATGTTAATAGGTATTAAATATGAAATTATTGTTGAGTATGCTTTACGACTTTTTAGAGTCTTAAATATAAATAATGAAAGAAGAGATAGAATATGGAGGTTTTAGAGGGTTTATATTTGTAAAAAATTATAAAGGTTAAATGGCATATAATACATATAATTTCCTAAAATTACCATCTTATGACATGAATTCACATATTAATAAACAATTAATGGAGATTTTTGTGGATAGAAATAGTAGTAAAAACAGCTTTAAATAAACAAAAACAAGAGTTATTAACAGTTTTATCCACATTATCCACAGGTATTTGTAATAATATTAATCCACATGAGTATTAAGATAACTAAATAATGATAAATAATTCTATCAATTGAATAGAAAAAATCATAAAAGTAAATAATGAAAAGAGGATTATGAGAGTTCGTGTAGAATATATTATTTAAAGTATAAATTTTCTTATACTGGCATAATTGAAGGGAGATGTACTTATGAACATAATTATATCTGGAAAACAAATCGAATTAACTGATGCAATAAAAAATAAAATTGAAAGCAAACTAAGCAAGTTAGATAATTACATTCATCCAGACACTGATGTAAAAGTTACAGTAAGTGCTAGAAAAGCAAGACAAAAAATAGAAGTAACAATAGCTACTGTAAATGGTCCTATAATTAGAGCAGAAGATATGCAGGAAAATTTATACACAGCTATAGATGTTGTATATGATAAATTAAGTAAACAATTAAAAAAATATAAAAAGAGATTACAAGATAAACATAAAGACAACAAGAGTATAAGATTCCAAGATGCAGAGATAAATCTAGCTGATGAACAAGAGGATTATGGGGATGAAAATCAAGAATTAGTAATTCAAAGACGTAAGAAATTTAGTGTTAAGCCAATGAGTGAAGAAGAAGCTGTATTACAGATGGAGTTAATAGGACATGATTTTTATATGTTTAAGAATATAGATTCAGGTGAAATAGCAGTAGTTTATAAGCGTAATAATGGTGGATATGGTATAATAGAACATGAATAAAGCAATTTAGATTTAATCATATTAGCTATCGATAAATAAATTATCGATAGCTTTTTAAATTAATATTAAAAGTATAGTTTTTATGGTAAAATGAATAATAGTACAATAAAGAACGAGGAGAGATGTAAAATATGAGCTTTATGGATAATTTATTCAACATGGCAGATAAAAAAGAATTAAAAAAGTTCAATAAAACTGTTGATATAATAGATTCATTAGAACCTAAGTTTGAATCTATGGCAGACTCGGAACTTAAAAATATGACAAATATATTTAAAGAGAGATTAGCAAATGGTGAAAGTATAGATGATATACTTCCAGAAGCTTTTGCAGTAGTTAGAGAAGTTTCTAAGAGAGTGTTAGGACTTAGACACTACAGAGTTCAAATGATTGGAGGTATAGTGCTACATCAAGGAAGAATAGCCGAGATGAAAACAGGTGAAGGTAAAACCCTGGTTGCAACTGCTCCTGTTTATTTGAATGCGCTTACTGGAAAAGGTGTACATGTTGTAACAGTAAATGATTACCTTGCAAAACGTGATAGAGACCAAATGGCAAAAATCTATGAGTTTTTAGGAATGAGTGTAGGTGTTATTATACATGGTCAAAACCCAAAAGTTAGAAAAGAACAATATGATTGTGATATAACTTATGGTACAAATAATGAGTATGGATTTGACTACTTAAAGGACAATATGGTAATACACAAAGAGCAAAGAGTTCAAAGAGGATTAAATTATGCCATAGTGGATGAGGTTGACTCTATACTAATAGATGAGGCTAGAACACCGCTTATCATATCTGGACCAGGAGACAAATCAACTCATTTATATTCAGATGCAAATACATTTGTTTTAACTTTAAAACCAGATGATTATGAATTAGAAGAAAAAGATAAGGCTGTATCTCTAACAGCATCAGGTATACAAAAAGCAGAAGTATATTTTAATGTTGATAATATAACAGATATATCTCATACAGAGTTATATCATCATATAAATCAAGCTTTAAGGGCACATGTAATAATGAAGAAAGATGTTGATTATGTTGCTAAAGATGGAGAAATAGTAATAGTAGATGAGTTCACAGGTAGACTTATGTTTGGTAGAAGATATTCAGAAGGTTTACATCAAGCAATAGAAGCTAAAGAAGGTCTTAAAATACAAAGAGAGTCTAAAACACTAGCTACTGTAACATTCCAAAACTACTTTAGAATGTACAAAAAACTTTCTGGTATGACTGGTACAGCAAAAACAGAAGAAGAAGAGTTTAAAGCAATCTATAAAATGGATGTTTTTCAAGTACCTACCAATAAACTTATGATAAGGGAAGACTTACCAGACTGTGTATACAAAAGTGAAATAGGTAAGTTTAATGCTGTGGCTCAAGAAATAATTGAAAGACATAAGGTAAATCAACCAATACTTGTAGGTACAGTATCAATAGAAAAGTCAGAATTATTATCACAAATACTAAAGAAAAAAGGCATAAAACATGAAGTGTTAAATGCTAAGCATCATGATAAAGAGGCAGAAATAATAGCACAAGCTGGTAGACTTGGAGCTGTTACGATAGCTACCAATATGGCTGGTCGTGGTACAGATATAGTTCTAGGTGGAAATCCAGACTTCTTAACTAAGAGAGAAATGAGAAGAAATGGATTTAAAGAAGAAATAGTAAATAGAGTAGATACTCCAATAGAAGGGATACCTGTAAAAGGGAATGAAACTCTATTTGAAGCTAGAGCAGAGTATGAAAAACTATTTGAAAAGTTTAAACAACAAACACAAGAAGAACAAAAAAAAGTTGTAGAAGCAGGTGGACTTGCTATAATAGGTACAGAAAGACACGAATCTCGAAGAATAGATAACCAGTTGAGAGGTCGTGCTGGTCGTCAAGGTGACCCAGGTAGTTCAAGATTTTATATAGGTCTTGATGATGACCTTATGAGATTGTTTGGAAGTGATAGGATATCTGGAATTGTAGATAAAATAGGTCTTGAAGAAGATATGCCAATAGAGCATAGAATATTATCTAAATCTATTGAAGGAGCACAAAAGAAAGTCGAAGGCAAAAACTTTGGAATAAGAAAGCATGTACTTCAATACGATGATGTTATGAATAAACAAAGAGAAATAATATATGCAGAGAGAAAACGTGTATTGGAAGGCGAAGATTTACAAGAACAAATACAATCAATGACTCATTCTATAATAGAAGAGGCAGTTACTCTTTATACACAAGATAAAGGATTTGATGAAGAAGGATTCAAAGAACATATGTATAATCTGTTCTTACCAAAAGGTAGTATAGAAATACCCGAAATAGAAAAACTTAATCCAGTTGAAATAACGGAAAAAGTTTATGAAATAGCTATGAAGATATATACTTCAAAAGAAGAACAAGTTGGCTATGAGAGAATGAGAGAGGTTGAGAGAGTAATCTTACTTCAAGCTGTTGATAACCATTGGATAGACCATATAGATGCTATGGACCAATTGCGTCAAGGTATTGGTCTTCGTGCTATAGGTCAACAAGACCCAGTTATTGCTTATAAAATGGAAGGTTTCGATATGTTTGATGAAATGAATAAACATATCAAGGAAGATACTGTAAGGTATTTATTCAATATAACAATAGAAACTCCAGTGGAAAGAAAAGCTGTTGTAGATGTTGAAAATCTATCTTCTCCATCAGATGGAACACTTCCAACAAGTAAAACTGTTAAAAAAGATGAAAAAGTTGGAAGAAATGACTTATGTCCTTGTGGAAGTGGTAAAAAATATAAAAACTGTTGTGGAAGATAATCTTGGAGGATTAAATGTTAAAGTTACAAGAGTACAGACATAGTATGGAGCAGATAGCTTCAAATTTAGAAGAATTGAGGGTTTCTCTTTGACATAGCTTCATTGATGGAAAAGATACAAATTAATGAAGAAAAGATGAATAAACAAGACTTTTGGGACGATAATGAAGTCGCTCAAAGAGTACTTCAAGAAAATAAATCTTTAAAAGAGACACTAGAAGAATATGAAAGCTTAAAAAACTTATTAGAAGATATAGAAGTATTGATTGAAATAGGTCTAGAAGAAGAGGATGATTCTGTAGAAAGAGATATAGAAAAGTCCATAGAATCAATAGAAGAAAAATTATCTGAAATGAAAATAAAAACTCTTTTAAATGGAGAGTATGATAAAAATAATGCTATATTATCTATAAACGCTGGTACTGGTGGTTTGGATGCTCAAGATTGGGCTCAGATGCTTTTGAGAATGTATATAAGATGGTCAGAAAGTAAGGGATATAAAGTTAAGCTATTAGATATAATATCAGACCCTGAAGCGGGAATAAAGACAGCTACAATTCTTGTAGAAGGAACAAATGCTTATGGGTATTTAAAGAGTGAAAAAGGAGTTCATAGGCTGGTAAGAATATCTCCATTTGACCCATCAGGAAAAAGACATACCTCATTTGCATCTATAGATGTAACACCAGAGCTAGATGAGAATATAGAAGTAGAAATTAATCCATCAGATTTAAAGATAGACACATATAGAGCATCTGGAGCTGGAGGTCAACATGTAAATACGACTGATTCAGCAGTTAGAATAACACATATTCCTACAGGTGTAGTAGTCCAGTGTCAAAATGAAAGGTCTCAACATCTAAATAAGGATAGAGCTATGAGACTTTTAATGGCAAAATTGATAGAATTAAAAGAGTTAGAACAAAAGGAAAAAATAGAAGATATACAAGGAAAATACTCACAAATAACTTGGGGTAGCCAAATTAGGTCATATGTTTTTCAACCATATAAGTTGGTTAAAGACCATAGGACAAATGCTGAGTTTGGAAATGTAGATAGTGTAATGAATGGAAATATAGACTTGTTTATTAATGAATACTTAAAAATGAATAAAACAGTTTAATAAATATGCACTGTAATTAAGATATATGTATAAGAAGGTTAGTGCTTACTATGCACTTACAGCACTTAGGCTGAGGACGACAACCCTCAGCCTTCGTTCTGTTTTGTTATACTTATGAAAAAACTAACATTAGGAGTGAATAAATTGGATATAAATCAAATATTAAAAAAAGAATTTAATCTTAGAGATGAACAAATAAATAATACATTAAAGCTTATTGATGAAGGGAATACAATACCGTTTATAGCTAGATACAGAAAAGAAATGACTGGCGAAATGAGTGATGTTACACTAAGAGAATTCTATGAAAAATTGATGTATTTGAGAAACCTTCAAAATAGAAAAGATGATGTAGTTAGGCTAATAGATGAACAAGGTAAATTAACTGATGAAATAAGCAAAAGTATAGAAAAAGCAAAGACACTACAAGAAGTAGAAGATATATATGCTCCATATAAGCAAAAGAAAAGAACTAGAGCAACAATAGCAAAAGAAAAAGGATTAGAAAATCTAGCATTGTCAATACTAGAGAATAATTTGGATAGTATAGAAATAGAGGCAAATAGCTATATAGATGAAGAGAAAGAAGTTCTTTCTGTTGAAGATGCGTTAAAAGGTGCTAGAGATATAATTGCAGAATTAGTTTCAGATGATGCTAAGATTAGAAAATATATAAGAGAATTGGCTTTAAGAGAAGGAATGATAGTTAGTAAAAGTTCTACTGATGAGAAATCGGTTTATGATATGTATTATGACTATAGTGAAGCAGTAAAAAGCATGGCTCCACATAGAGTTTTGGCAATAAACAGAGGAGAAAAAGAAAATTTCTTAAAGGTTAAGTTAGAAATAAATAATGATAAAGTTTTAAATTACATAATAAATGAATATGTAAATGATAAAAATTTCAAAAATAAAGAAGAAATTGTAAATTCAATAGAAGATTCTTATAAAAGATTAATTTTTCCATCTATAGAAAGAGAAATAAGAAATCATTTAACAGAAATAGCTCAAGAAAGAGCTATAAGTGTATTTGGAAAGAATGTTAAAAGTTTATTACTTCAACCGCCAGTTAAAGACAAAGTAGTTATGGGATTTGACCCTGCATTTAGAACTGGATGTAAAATAGCTGTAGTAGATAAAAATGGTAAACTACTAGACTATACAACCGTATATCCAACAGACCCTCAAAATGATGTAGAAGGAGCAAAGAAAGTTTTAAAAGGATTGATTGAAAAATACGATATAGATATAATTTCAATTGGGAATGGAACTGCATCCAGAGAATCGGAGACTTTTGTATCAGAAATGATAAAAGATATAGATAGAGAGGTGCAATATGTTATAGTTAGTGAAGCTGGAGCATCTGTTTATTCAGCATCTGAACTTGCAAATGAAGAACATCCAGATATAAATGTATCAATAAGAGGAGCTATATCTATAGCTAGAAGATTACAAGACCCATTGGCAGAGCTTGTAAAAATAGACCCTAAAAGTATTGGCGTGGGTCAATATCAGCATGATTTAAACAAAAAGAGATTAGAAGAAGTACTAGATGGAGTTGTTGAAGATTCTGTAAATAGTGTTGGAGTAGATTTAAATACAGCATCATACTCTCTACTAGAACATGTTGCAGGAATAAGTAAGGCTATTGCAAAAAATATAATAGCATATAGAGAAGAAAATGGAGATTTTACATCAAGAGCACAATTGAAAAAGGTAAAAAGACTAGGACCTCAAGCATTTACTCAATGTGCTGGATTTATGAGAATCTTAGAGGGCAAAAATCCACTAGATAATACAGGTGTGCATCCTGAAAGTTATGAGATATGTAAAAAAATGATTGAGATAATTGGATATTCTTTAGATGATGTAAAGAATAAAAATATAGAAGAAATAGATGAAAAAATAAAAGAGATTGGTTTGAAAGAATTAAGTGAAAAACTGGAAGTAGGGCAAGTTACATTAAAAGATATCATAGCTGAAATCAAGAAGCCAGGAAGAGACCCAAGAGAAGAAGGTATAAAACCTATACTGAGAACTGATGTCTTAAAAATTGAAGATATACAGGAAGGTATGACTTTAAAAGGTACAATAAGAAATGTTGTAGATTTCGGTGCATTTGTAGATATTGGAATAAAAAATGACGGATTAGTTCATAAATCAGAAATGAGTAATAGTTTTGTAAAAGACCCTATGAGTATTGTTACAGTAGGTGATATAGTAGATGTAAAAGTGATTGGAATTGACTTAAACAAAAAAAGAGTAGCCTTATCAATGAAAAAATAGATAAGTTTATATATGATTATAATGCTTGAACTCTATGTCTGCAAATGAAATTCATAGAAGGTACAAATATTAAAAAATTTTAAAAGTGTGTTGTAAGAAATAATGTTAAAAAGAAGTACAATAGTCTTGAAAATCAGGAGGAAAATGAATGATTTTTATAAAAAATGGTAAAATAAACACCATAACAAATGGGATAATTCATGGAGACATCATTATAGATGAAGGAAAAATAATAGAAATTGGAGAAGATTTGATAGCGCCTTTAGATGTGGAGGTAATAGATGCTAGTAATAAACTTGTGTTTCCTGGATTTATAGATGCTCATACTCATTTAGGTTTATGGGAAGATGGTATAGGGTTTGAGGGAGCCGATGGAAATGAAGAGACTGACCCAATAACACCACAATTAAATCCTATAGATGGAATTAATCCAATGGATAGAACATTTAAAGAAGCCTTTGAAGGTGGCATAACTTCTGTCTGTACAACTCCTGGAAGTGCAAATGTTATGGGTGGGCAATGTATAGCTATAAAAACGTATGGAAAAAGAATTGATAAAATGGTAATAAAAAATCCAGTTGCATCTAAAATAGCTTTTGGAGAAAATCCAAAGAGCTGTTATGGTCAGGATGATAAATCTCCTCAAACTAGAATGGCTATAGCAGCCTTACTTAGAGAAAACATAAAAAAAGCAGAAGAATATCTAGAAGATATTGATATGTATGAAAGTCATGATGACGAAGACTGTGAAAAACCTGAATATGATATAAAAATGGAAAGTTTAATACCTGTTCTGAGGAGAGAAATTCCTTTCAAGGCACACGCTCATAGAGCTGATGATATTTTTACAGCAATGAGAATTGCAAAAGAATTTAATTTAAAACTTACATTAGATCATTGTACAGAAGGTCATCTTATTGTAGATGAATTGTTGGAAGAAGGATTTCCTGTGATAGTAGGTCCATCTTTATCAGAAAGGTCTAAATTTGAACTTAGAAATCTGACATTTAATACTGCGGGGATACTTTCAAATGCAGGTCTAGATGTATGCATAATGACAGACCACCCAGTAATACCAGTTCAATATCTTCCTATATGTGCAGGTATAGCAGTAAAACATGGTATGAAAGAAGAAAAAGCAATAGAATCAATTACAATAAATCCAGCTAAGGTTTTAGGTATAGAAGATAGAGTAGGTTCTATAGAAGTTGGTAAAGATGCAGATATAGTAATTTGGGATAATTCACCACTAGAAATTCAAAGTAATGTACTTTACACTATAATAAATGGTAAAGTAGTGTATGAGAAAAAATAACTTGACAATTATTAAAAAATTAACTAATATAAGGATGTAAGGAAAATTAAAAATCAAAGAAGATCTTCGGGGCAGGGTGAAATTCCCTACCGGCGGTATAGCCCGCGAACTACTTATGTAGTTGATTTGGTGAGATTCCAAAGCCGACAGTAAAGTCTGGATGGGAGAAGATATTTATGGAATATAAATAAGTTTATTTTAGTTTGTTTAAACTATATCCATAAAAACTCGAAGATGGGGTCTTCGAGTTTTTTATTTTTCCTAAAAAATATAAATATATTGATTAGGAGGATAATAATTATGCAAAACACAGCAAAAAAAAATAATGTGATTTCAACAAGAACTTTAGTAGTAATGTCAATCTTATCTGCAATATCTTATTTATTAATGTTTATTCAAGCACCGATACCAGGTATATTTCCGGATTTCTTAAAAATTGACCTATCAGATATTCCCGCAATATTTGGAGGAATGTCCTTAGGACCATTAGTTGGATTTGGAATAGTTGTAGTAAAAAATGTGTTACAAGCAATAACAGCAACAACAACTGGAGGGATAGGAGAATTTGCAAATATATTAATTGGTGGTTCCTATGTAATGATACTTTGTTATTCATATAAGAGAAGTAAAGATTTAAAAGGTGTGTTAATTGGTTTTGTGTTAGGTACAATAGTTATGACTATAATTGGTTCATTAGTAAACTATTTTGTAATGATGCCACTTTATGGTCAATTTATGGGATTAAATGCTATAATAGGACTAGGTTCAGCTATAAATCCCCAAGTTCATGATTTATTCACTTTTGTAATTTGGATTATAGCTCCCTTTAATGTATTAAAAGCTGTAATAATATCTTTAGCAACATTACCACTTTATAAGAAAATGGGTAATATAATAAAAAAATAATTAGACAAGAAAATATAAGATTTTAAAATTAAATGTATTGAATAGCCATAATTTATTTATAATTTCAGTCCTATGCTGTGATTGATATATTAAATATATTATGGCTTTATTAATTTATCAAAAAATGTATATAAAATAAGAAATATTTAGACAAATTTAATTTTTAAAATAAAGGAAGAATTAAAGCGATTAACTATTAAAATACGAAAAAGGTATCTACAATATACAGAGCGAATTCATAATAAACAAAAAGTAAAGTTATTATTAAATGTATATAAAGATTAGTAATCAAATTTTTAATAATAACTAATTTAATAATGATAGGAGTGTATATTCATGAACTTATCTAAAAAGATAAAAAAACTATTTTTAGATGATAAAGGGTATTATTTTAATAGTAATTGGGAAAATATTCATATTGGTATTTATGATACAAAGTTAGGAGATTCTTTAAAGTATATCACTAATGAATATATTGAAAATATGGAAAGGGTAAAATACGATTATCGTGAATTAAAAAATATAGAAAATCAAACTGATGGTATGTGTATTTTAGCTATAAGGCAGAATTATAAGGCACTAGAGTATGTAAAATGTCAAACCGAAGAATTATGTCTAGAGGCAATAAAGTACAACTATAGAGCACTTGAATATGTAAAAGAACAAACAGAATATCTATGCCTTGAAGCTATAAAAAAAGATTGTAATGCACTTAAGTATGTACGAAATAAAACAGAGGAACTTATTGTAAAAGCAATAAGACACTCTTCCAATATAGATGTTGTAAGTGTATTAAAGGCTTTGGAGGTTCAAACAAGAAGTATATGTTTAGAAGCAATTAAAAAAGATGGCAGGTGTCTTGCATATGTTAGAGAACAGAGTGAAGAATTATGTATAGAAGCTATTATGCAAAATTATAAAGCATTAAAATATGTACAAAATCAAACAGAAAAAATGTGTATAGAAGCTGTGAGGCAAAATGGTATGGCATTACAATATGTAAATAAACAAACTGACAAAATATGTATAGAAGCTGTTAAACAAGATGGTAGAAGTATACAATTTGTTAATAATAAGACAGAAGAAATATGTATAAATGCTATAAGATATTTAAATAAAAGATATAATATTAAAGACGTGTTACTCTACATAGATAACTATACGGAGGATATATGTATAGAGATTGTAAGACAAAATGGGAAGATGCTTATGTATATAAAAAATCAAACGGAAAAAATGTGTATTGAGGCAGTAAAAGAGAATTATAAGTCCCTTAAGTATGTAAAAGAGCAATCTGAGAGAATATGCAAAGAAGCATTAAAGCAAAATTATAAAGCAAAAGAGTACGTAAAAATTGCCATTGATGATTGTATGTAAGGTGTAGATATAAGTTATCAATAGTGAAAGATAAAAAAAGATAAATAGAAGTACTTTATAATCATCTAGCCTTATACTATAATTAATTAAGCAGTGATATAAATTCACATGACGATTATATCAAAATGGAGATGAATTGATGGTAAAAATATATTTAGAAAATGAAAATAAAACTAGAGAAATAGGATATAAATTAGGTAAACTTTTAAAAGAAGGTAGCGTTATCTGTTTAGTGGGAGATTTAGGAGCTGGTAAAACTACAATGACACAAAGTTTGGCAGATTCATTAGGGATAAAAGATTATATAACAAGTCCTACATTTACTATAATAAATGAATATGAAGGAAAAATACCTTTGTATCATTTTGATGTTTATAGAATAGGTAGTAGTGATGAGATGTATGATATTGGATATGATGAATATGTAAACTCAAAAGGAATATGTATAATAGAATGGGCTAATCTAATAGAAGATATACTTCCAAAAGAATATTTAAATATAGAGTTGAGATACAAAGATGAAGGAAGAGAAATGATATTAACTCCAAAAGGAGAGTTTTATAAAGAGATAGTTGAGGAGTTGACTAAATAATGAAAATACTAGGTATGGATACTTCTTCTATGGCAGCAAGTGTAGCAGTTGTAGAAAATGATAGCTTAATATGTGAATTTACAGTAAACAACAAAAAAACTCATTCGCAAAAGCTTATGCCGATGATAGAAAATATGTTGAGCATGAGTGATTTAAGTATAAAAGATATGGATTTGTTAGCTGTATGTATAGGTCCAGGTTCGTTTACAGGTCTTAGAATAGGTATGGCCACAGTAAAAGCTATGGCTCATGTAAATAATATACCAATAATAGCAGTGAATTCTTTAGAATCTCTAGCAAATAACATGAATTTCTGTGATAGAAAGATATGTTGTATATTAGATGCACAGAAAAATCAAGTTTATTCAGCTAAATACAAGTTTAAAAATGGAGAGCTTATAGAATTAGATGGTGTTGATGTTGTAGAGTTTAATACTTTAGTAGAGGAAATTGTATCAAGTAATGAAGAATTTATAATAGTTGGAGAAGCTGTATACAAATATAAAGATAGGCTAGAGAATATAAAAAACATAAAAATATCTTCGCCATCTCACAATGTATCTAATGCAGGAAGCTTATGTTCTTTGGCATTAAATAAATATAATAAAAATATAGATGTACATACTTGTTATACAATAAATCCTATGTACATCAGAAAATCTCAAGCTGAAGTACAATATGATGAAAAAATGAAGAGGTTAAACAATGAAAGATAATACAAAATTAATAGTGGATGATATAAAAATAGAAGAAATGACCGTTAAAGATATAGATGAAGTTTTTGAAGTAGAAAAAAATTGTTTTGAAGATTATTGGTCGAAAGAGTCTTTTAGAAAAGAGTTGTCTAATGAAGTAGCAAGGTATATAGTAGCTAAGTTAGATGGAAAAATTGTTGGATATGTGGGAATTTGGCTTATACTTGATGAAGGGCATATAAACAATGTGGCTGTCCATAGTGACTATAGAGGCAAAAAAATAGGGGACAAGTTGATAAAAAGTATAGTTGATTTATGTAAAGATAATAATATTGCATCTATTACATTAGAAGTTAGAGTATCAAATAAAATAGCACAAAATTTATATAGAAAATATGGATTTAGAATGGATGGAATAAGAAAAGAATACTACAGTGATAATAAAGAAGATGCAATTATAATGTGGAACCAAATAAAAGAGGTGTAGAGTTTATGAGTGATATAATAACATTAGCTATAGAAAGTAGTTGCGATGAAACAGCTGCATCAGTTTTAAAAAATGGTAGAGAAGTACTTTCAAACATAATCTCTACTCAAATAGAGACACATAAAAAATTTGGTGGTGTAGTTCCAGAGGTAGCTTCAAGAAAACACGTGGAAAATATTGATATAGTTGTTCAAGAAGCTTTAGATAAAGCAAGTATAGTATTTAATGATATAGACCATATTGCAGTTACATATGGTCCTGGACTAGTAGGAGCTTTACTAGTAGGCTTATCTTATGCTAAAGCACTTGCATATACTTTGAATATACCACTTGTAGGAGTAAATCACATAGAAGGTCATTTAAGTGCAAACTATATAGAACACAAGGATTTGAAACCTCCTTTTATAACATTAATAGTATCTGGAGGTCATACTCACTTGGTTGAAGTTAAAGACTATGGTAAGTATGAAATTTTAGGAAAAACAAGAGATGATGCATCTGGAGAAGCATTTGATAAGATTTCAAGAGCAATGAATTTAGGTTATCCAGGAGGTCCTATTATTGATAATCTAGCAAAAAAAGGAAATAAGCATGCTATAGAATTTCCAAGAGCCTATTTAGAAGAAGATAGTTATGATTTTAGTTTTAGTGGATTAAAATCTTCTGTGCTAAATTACCTAAATGGAAAAAGAATGAAAAATGAAGAAATAGTAGTTGAAGATGTAGCAGCATCTTTTCAAGAGGCTGTGATAGAGGTTTTATCTACTAAGGCACTAAAAGCAGTAAAAGATAAAGGATATAATATCATAACTCTTTCTGGTGGGGTTGCTTCTAATTCAGGGCTTAGGGATAAAATAACAGAGCTTGCAAAAGAGAGTGATATTATTGTTAAATATCCTCCTCTAATTTTATGTACAGATAATGCTGCTATGATAGGATGTGCAGGATATTATAATTTTATAAATGGTAAAATACATGATATGAGTTTAAATGCAGTTCCAAATTTAAAGATAAATCAGTAGAATAAACTAAATTTATAAGTATGTTAAGTCATTGTTTCAAAGAAGTAAATAGAAGTAAAATTAAATATAATAAGAATCAACATAGTATCTATTAAACTTGGAGTAAAACTACGTATAACCTTTATATTCTAATGAATTGCAACATATTTAGGGTATAAAGGTTATCTTTGGTTTGAATTTGCTTCAAGTTTAATTTTTTTGTAGAAAGATTATTTTAAAAAGTGGGTAATATACCCTTTTTTTTCGTTATTAAAAAGTTTTATACTAATTATAGAAAGTATAAGGAGGGGAAGATATGAGTCAAAGTAAAGAAGACAAAATAAGAAGTATTTTGAAAGCAAAAAATATTAAGTCGAATTTTCAGAATAAAGAAAATTTAAATGAATTTAATGAAAAAAAAGCAAGTAAAAGAGCAGAAGACTTATTAGATGTATATTATAATACATTGTCTACTGCTGATATGGAATTTCCATATTGGTATAATAGAGAATATAGAAAATCGGATGGTGATATACCAGTAGTTAGAAGAGCTAAAGCTCTTAGAGCTGCTTTTTCACATATGACACCAAACATAATACCTGGCGAGAAAATAGTAATGCAAAAGACTCGTCATTATAGAGGCTCTTTTCCAATGCCTTGGGTAAGTGAAAGTTTCTTTGTTGCTCAAGGAGAACAAATGAGAGAAGAAGCAAAGAAGTTAGCCAGTAATACCGCAGATGAGCTTACAAAGTTTGGGTCTGGTGGAGGAAATGTTACTGAAAGCTTTGGAAATGTCGTTTCAATAGCTGGTAAATTCGGAATGAGAAAAGAAGAAGTACCTGTACTTGTAAAAATGGCAAAAGAATGGGTTGGAAAGTCTGTTGAAGATTTAGGTTTTCACTATGAAAAAATGATGCCAGATTATGATTTAAAAGAAAATCTAATGAGTACGCTTATATGTATGTTTGATTCAGGGTATACACTTCCTCAAGGTAGAGAAGTTATAAATTATTTTTATCCTTTAAATTATGGATTAGATGGAATTATAGAAATGGCAAAAGAATGTAAAAAAGCAGTTGCAGGAAATGCATCTGGAGATGGGCTTATTGGTATGGACCGCCTATATTTCTATGAGGCCGTTATTCAAGTTATTGAAGGATTACAAACTTGGATTTTAAATTATGCAAAACATGCAAAATATTTAGAAAGTATAGAGACGGATTTAGGAGCTAAAAAAGAATATTCAGATTTAGTGGAGATATTAGAGCATATTGCACATAAACAACCTCGTACATTTAGGGAAGCTCTTCAGTTAACTTATACAATTCATATAGCATCAGTAAATGAGGATGCTATATCTGGTATGTCTATAGGTCGTTTTGGTCAAATTTTATATCCTTGGTATGAACAAGATATGGAAAAAGGACTAATTACAAAAGAAGAGGTTATCGAATTATTGGAGCTTTATAGAATAAAAATCACTTGTATTGACTGTTTTGCCTCAGCAGGTGTAAATGGAGGAGTGTTATCAGGAAACACATTTAATACGTTATCTATAGGTGGATTAAGAGAAGATGGTTCTACAGGAGCTAACGAGTTAGAAGAGTTATTATTAGAAGCAAGTATGAGATGTAGAACTCCTCAGCCTAGTTTAACTATGTTATATGATGAAAAGCTTCCAGAGGATTTCTTAATGAAAGCTGCGGAATGTACAAAGCTTGGTTCTGGTTATCCAGCATGGGTGAATAACTCAAATGGGACAACATTTATGATGAAACAATTTGCTGATGAAGGTATGACTGTTGAGGAAGCAAGAGCATTTGCATTAGGTGGATGTTTGGAAACATCTCCAGGGTGTTGGAAACAGTTGACTTTAAATGGAAAGACATATTCTATTGCAGGTGGAGCAGGTCAATCTGCTGGCTCTGGAGTCCACTTTATAGCTAATCCTAAAATCTTAGAACTTGTTCTTATGAATGGTAAAGACCATCGTATGAATATACAAGTATTTAAGCCTCATAATAAGTCACTAGATACTTATGAAGAAGTTATAGAAGTATTTAAAGATTACTATAAACAAGCAATAAATGTTTTAGAAAGAGCAAACAATATTGAGTTAGATATATGGAGAAAATTTGATACTTCTATAATAAATTCACTATTAAAGCCAGATTGTTTAGACAAAGGTCAACATATAGGAAATATGGGGTATCGTTATAATGCAACATTAAACGTAGAAACTTGTGGTACTGTTACTATGGTCAATTCATTTGCAGCACTTAAAAAACTTGTATATGATGACAAAACGTTTACAATAGAGGAGATGAAGGATGCTATATTAAATAATTTTGGATTTAAAGATGCATTAGAAGTAGGAAATTACTCTATGGCAGACCAAATAAAAGTAGATAAGACTGGTAAGTATGATGCTATTTATAAGGCTTGTCTTGATGCACCTAAATATGGAAATAATGATTTGTATGCAGATAATATTCTTAAAAACTATGAGGTATGGTTATCAAAAGTATGTGAAGAAGCACAATCTTTATATGCTAAGAAGATGTATCCTTGCCAAATATCTGTTTCTACACATGGACCACAAGGGGCTGCTACGTTGGCTACACCAGATGGTAGACTAAGTGGAACAACATATTCAGATGGTTCAGTTTCTGCATATGCAGGAACTGATAAAAATGGTGTATATGCATTATTTGAATCTGCAACTATTTGGGATCAAGCAGTAGTTCAAAATTCTCAGATGAATTTAAAACTTCATCCAACAACTATAAAAGGACAACAAGGTACTCAAAAATTATTAGATTTAACAAGAAGTTATTTAAGAAAAGGTGGTTTCCATATTCAATATAATGTTGTAGATTCAGAAACATTGAAAGATGCACAAAAAAATCCTGATAATTATCGTCAATTAATGGTACGTGTTGCTGGATTTACTCAATATTGGTGTGAATTAGGTAAACCAATACAAGATGAAGTAATTGCTAGAACAGAGTATGAAGGGGTGTAAAATATGAGAAAGCATAGTGATTGTATGAATTTTTGTGCAGTAGATGCAACCAAAGGAATTTGTAGATTATCAAAACAAATGATTAATTTAGATGATGAAGCATGTCCAGAAATAAAAGCAATGCCAAAATGTAAAAATTGTAAAAATTTTGTTGATGTTAATGATGAAGGCATAGGTAAATGTGTTGGTCTAGAGAAGGAAGATTGGGTATATTCAACATTGAATGCAATTACTTGTGAAGGACATGTGTTTAATGAGTAGTCAAAATCAACTAAAGGGAATGATTTTTGATGTACAGAGTTTTTCAGTCCATGACGGACCAGGTTGCAGAACAACTGTATTTTTAAATGGATGTCCACTTAGCTGTAAATGGTGTGCAAATCCAGAAAGTTGGACTGTTAAACCACATATGATGTTTAGTGAGTTATCATGTCAATATGAAAATGGATGTACCGTATGTCATGGTAGATGTAAAAATGGTGCATTAGGTTTTGACCTTGATAATAAGCCAATCATAGAATGGAGCATATGTAAGAACTGTGAAAGCTTTGAATGTGTCAACTCATGTTATTATAATGCGTTTAAATTATGTGCAAAACCTTATACTGTAGATGAACTTGTAAAGGTAATTAAACGTGATTCTAATAATTGGAGAAGCAATGGAGGAGTAACGTTTAGTGGAGGTGAGCCACTACTTCAACATGAATTTTTACATGAAGTATTATTGAAATGTCATGAGGTAAATATACACACTGCCATTGAAACAAGTGCATGTGTATCAAATGAAGTTTTTAATAAAATATTTAAAGATATTGATTTTGCATTTATTGATATAAAGCATATGGATAGAGAAAAGCACAAAGAACAAACAGGTGTATATAATGATTTAATACTAGAAAATATATCAAACCTTGCAAATTCTGATTGGAAAGGAAGGTTAGTACTTAGAGTTCCAGTTATAGCAGGATTTAATGATAGTACTGAAAATATAAGTGATATTATATCTTTTATGCACAAAAACAACTTGGTAGAAATTAACTTGTTACCATTTCACAGGCTAGGAGAATCAAAGTGGATTCAATTAGGCAAGGAGTATGAGTATTCTGATAAGGGAGATGTTGATGAAGAGCATCTTGAAGAATTACAAGATATATTTTTGGATAATGGTATAGCTTGTTATGTTGGTCATGAGACAGCTTTCTAAAAATAAATATCATAAATTTTAATTAAAAAGGATGTTACACTAAAAGTTAGAGTGACATCCTTTTTTGTGTAAAAATAATTAAGTAAAGTTTTGCCTGTTTTATATATTATTTATATTGCTTCATATACATAAAGATAGCAACTGGTAGATTGTGCATAAGTACATAAGTATATGAACCGTAATATGTAAGGTATAATGAAACACTTTGCATATTACGGTATTTTGTTGACATAATATATAAGAAATGTAAGCACTATTCCTGTTATTATTACTACTGCAAAAGATAGCGATACAGATAAAATGATTGGACTTAATTTAGGTGCTGATGATTATATTACTCAACGATATACAGCTCATGCACTTTTAGCTCTAGATGAGATGAAGTGTAATTTTCTTGAGATGCTAGAAACCGCAAAAGAATTGAATGTACAGATACCAAATATGAAAATACTAGATTCTTTAATTTGTTGAAAAGAGAATTTATTTATAAACAATTATAATTATATTAAAATAAAGACGTCAGCTAATCTATGCTTTCGCCTTTATTTATTACTTTTTATAAAGATTTTATAAAATGCTATTAAATTTTTTCTCTAGAAATATATAATTTTGAATCTTCTGATTTATCTTCATACTCAATTCCCTTATTTTTTTTCATAATTATGTATAGAGGTGCTATTAATAACATTGCTCCCAATCCGATTAAAACTCTATTTTGAGTTATAGGTTTTGCCATATCTTCTACCCAAGCTTGCTGTAGCAACCATAAGCTACCTAAAATAGCTATTGTTGGTATAACAGGTCCAAATGGAATCTTAAAAGAAGCTTGAATGTCTGTTCTTTTTCTTAAAACTATTACTGATAAACAAGTTGGTATATACTGAGCAAATCTTGCAATTACACTCATTACTGCAAGCTGTTCAAAACTTCCAGTCAGTACAAGTGGTATACAACAAATTAAAGATATTATTATTGCTACATATGGAGCATCATATTTATTTGTTTTTCCTATAAATGCTGGAAGAGAACCTTCTTCTGCTAGAGAAGAACCACATTTAGGAGTTACTATTGAAGAACCTATATTTATGCCAAATATAGATATTAATGTTGCTATAGATATAAAGACCTTACCATAGTTACCTAAAAATACACTTGAAGCATCTGCAATTGGAATACTATTTTCAAATAGTTTATCTCCAAGTATACCCATACAGACAACTTGAATTAAAATATAAATTATTGCACATATAAATATAGTAGTTATTAAGGCAATTGGAAGATTCTTTTTAGGATTTTCCATCTCCCCACTTGCTACAATAAATGATTCAAACCCAGTAAATGCGTAAAATACCAATATGATAGCTGGTCCCACACTAGAGTTAACTACATTACCTGAAGGAACAATGTTTTCAAACTTTATAAAGAATATTCCGACTATTACGAAAACTATTAGTGGTACTAATTTAGCAATAGTTATTACATTATTCATTATCTTTGTGCTTTTAATCCCAAATAAGCTATTTATTGAAAGTAGTGTTACTAGTGCTGTTGCTATATAACCCTTGTATTCAGTGGCAGCCTTTGGCCAAAATGAACCTAAAGCTGTTGCAAATCCTACTGCTAGAGTAGACCATGATATAATTCTTATGACCCAAGACATGGTACCAACTTCAAATCCTATAAAATTCCCAAAAGCTTTTTTGGAGTATAGATATGAACCTCCATTTTTATCAAACATACTTCCAACTTCTGCAAAACATAAAAGTATTGACAGAACTAAGAGTGTAGCAAAAATATATATAAACATACTATTTTGATTTGCTAGATTATAAACTTTACCTGGTAGTAAGAATATACCTGAACCTATTATGCCATTAATTCCTAATAATATCATACTAAATAGCCCTAATTTTTTAGCTTTTTCCATATTAATTTATCTCCTATTCTTTTAATAATTGCAGTACTAATTAAAATATAAAGTATTCATTACATGCATCATAACACCTATTGGCAAACAATCTTCATCTATATTAAAGTTAGAGGTATGTAGAGGTGAAATTAATCCTTTTTCCTCATTTTTACATCCTAAATGAAAGAATGCTCCCTTGCAATGTTCTGTGTAGAAAGAAAAGTCTTCACCACCTAAAGAAGGGTCTGGTCTCAATATAAACTTTTCTTCTCCAAGTAATTCTTTTGTGCTTGAGATAACAGTGTCTACTAATTCTTTTTCATTTATAACAGCAGGATAATTTTCATCACTTACATGTAATGTTCCAATACATTCAAATGCAGATGCAGTATCTTCAACGATTTTAGTTATCTTATCAATCACAAAGTTTCTTGTTTTGCTATTTAATGTTCTTAAAGTACCTTCTAGCTTTACATCTTCACATATTACATTGTGTGCATCACCACCATATATTTTACCTATAGTTAAAACAGCAGCATTATTTGGTTCTAAGTTTCTACTTATTATAGTTTGTAATGATGTAACAATTTGTGAAGCTGTAACTATTGCGTCAATACCATTTTCAGGATATGCACCATGAGCTCTTTTACCTTTGACATTTATTTCTATAGTGTCGACACTAGCATTTAATGTATCATATTTTGTTTCAATAAATCCTGTTTCAATATGTGGCATAACATGAAGTCCAAATATATAATCAGCTTTAGGATTTTCTAAACATCCATCTTCAACTAAGAATTTTGCTCCTCCAAAACCTTCTTCTGCTGGTTGAAATAAGAACTTTACATTTATATTTAATTTATCTTTTATTGAATGTAAAACTTTACATGCTCCAAGTAGCATTGATGTATGTGCATCATGACCACAAGCGTGCATTTTTCTAGCATGTATTGATTTATAAGGTATATCATTTTCTTCTTCTATAGGAAGAGCATCCATATCTGCTCTTATACAAATTGTTTTATTTGCATTTTCTTTTAAGATATATGCCATAATCCCATTGTGTTTTGTAAATTCAACATAATCAATTCCTATTTCTTTTAAATATGAAATGACTTTTTGCTTGGTAAGTTTTTCTTCAAGAGCTAATTCTGGAATTTTGTGTAATTCTCTTCTTACATTTATTAGCCAAGGTTTTATAGAATTACAGCTTTCTATTACAAAATCTTTTACTAATTCTTTAGTTTGATATTCTAATTTTAAAGACTGTTGCATTTTTATTCCTCCAATTACTTTTTATTGTTTGCTTAATATAATAAGCAATTATTATGCCATAATTTTCAGTGAGTAATTTTTGTTTTTTATAAGAATTTTGAATAAATAAAACCATTTGTTTATTCTCAAAGCATGAAAAATGATTTTATAATTGCAATTTTTGGAGAAAATTATTGTTTTGCATAAGAATAATCTTGTATAGTAGTTTATATGAAAATAATAGGAACTATTACATTTATCCCATTCCTATTAATTCCCATTAATTGTATACATAATAAAAGATTATCTTTATATATTTGAAAAATAAAAAATCTATTGAGAAAACATTTTGTGGGGCTGTAAGTAGATTTGTGTAAAAACAAATTTACCTATAGTCTTTTTGGTATACAAAATTGGTAAATTTGGAATAATATTCATATAAAAAATTTTGGAGGTTTTGAAAATGAAAGATATAATTG